>DAITAN010000140.1:0-6338 GCA_036824235.1 Gaiellaceae bacterium
GCGGGCCGCCGGCGTCGAGGTCGAGCTTCCCGGCGGCGAGCTCGAGTGGCGCGCCCGCGTCCAGAACGAGGCCTTCCGGGTCTGGGTGGCGGAGGGGCGCCCGTTCGTCGTCTACAAGGCGGCGGTGAGCCTGGACGGGCGCGTGGCCGTGCCCGGGTCGCGCTGGGTGACCGGCGAGGAGAGCCGCAGGCGCGTACACGAGCTGCGTGCCGCGATGGACGCGGTCGCGGTCGGTATGGGAACCGTGCGTGCAGATGACCCGCAGCTGACCGCGCGCGGCGTCGACGCCCCACGCCAGCCGCGGCGCCTCGCATTCGGAAGCGGGCCTCTTCCCGAGGGCTCGGAGCTCGAGCTCGTGGACGGGCCGCTCTCGGACGAGCTCGCCCGGCTGGCGGAGGAAGGGGTGCAGTCGCTCCTCCTCGAAGGCGGCCCGACGCTCGCGACATCGTTCCTCGCCAACGGCCTGGTCGACAAGCTGATGCTCTTCGTCGCACCCGCGCTCTCGGGATCGGGGCCCCGCTTCGTGGGCGGGCTAGAGGCGCCGGCCGGTCTGCTGCACCCTGCGGCCGAGCGCGTGGGCGACGACGTCCTCGTGACCGGGTACCTCCGGGAGCCCTGAGCCGGGGACTATCGTTCGCGCCGTGTTCACGGGGATCGTCCGCGAGCTGGGGTCGGTCGACGGCCTGCAGGAGTCCGAGGCCGGCGCTCGGCTGCGCGTCCGGGCTCCGGAGACGGCCGCGGGGACGTCCGTGGGAGATTCCGTCTCCGTCAACGGTGTGTGCCTGACGGCGGTCGAGGTCGACGACGGCGTCCTCGCCTTCGACGCCGTGCCCGAGACGCTGAGGCGCAGCTCGCTGGGACGGCTCGGCGCAGGTTCGGCCGTGAACGTCGAGCCCGCGCTGCGAGCGGGGGAGCCGCTCGGCGGCCACATCGTCCAGGGACATGTGGACGGCGTCGCACGGGTGCGACGCGCGGACGAGGAGGGCCTCGAGATCGAGGCGGCGCCCGAGATCCTGCGCTACTGCGTGGACAAGGGCTCGATCGCAGTCGAGGGAGTCAGCCTGACGATCGCAGCCCTCGCCGACGACGCCTTCACGGTCGCACTCGTCCCGCACACCCGGGCGGTGACGACGCTCGGCGCCCTCGCCCCGGGCGACGAGGTGAATCTCGAGGTCGACCTGATCGCCAAGCACGTCGAGCGGCTGCTCGACCGATGACGCCGGAGCGGCTCTACCGCATCACGTTCAGCTACCGGGAGACGTTTCGCGCCGGCGACGATGTCCTGCTCCTGGCCGAAGGCGCCTGCGAAGGCCGGGTGACCGGCCGCTTCCGCGGAGCGAACCGCGCCAGGCTCGCCGCGACCGGCGCGTGGATCCCTCAGCTCGAGGGCGCCATCGTGACCGAGGACGGCGCCACGATCCTGCTCCAGCTCTCGGGTCGCGGGCGGCCGGACGCCGATCCGGTGGGCCGGGTGACGGGCGCGGTCACGCACACGACCGACGACGAGCGCTACGCATGGCTCAACGACACCGTCGGTGCCGTCGTCGGCGAGGTCTACCCCGGCGAGCGGGTCGTCCTCGACGTCGAGGCGCTGCACTGGAAGCCGCTGCCGGAAGCGCCGGGATACGATCAGGGGGAGTCATGAGCACGTCGGTGGACACACAGGCGCCCTTCGCCACGATCGAAGAGGCAATCGAGGACATCCGCCAGGGGAAGCTGGTGGTCGTCGTCGACGCCGCCGACCGGGAGAACGAGGGCGATCTGACGATCGCGGCCCAGTTCGCCACTCCCGAGGCGATCAACTTCATGGCCACGCACGCGCGGGGGCTCATCTGCCTCTGCCTCACCGAGGAGCGCTGCGACGAGCTCGGCCTCAAGCCGATGACCTACAACAACGAGACACCGTTCGAGACGGCGTTCACGATCTCGGTCGAGGCGCGCGAAGGCGTGACGACGGGCATCTCGGCGGCCGACCGCTCGCGCACGATCCAGGTGGCCATCGACCCGACCAAGGGCCCGCACGACCTCGTGCAGCCGGGCCATGTCTTCCCGTTGCGCGCGCGCCCCGGCGGCGTCCTGCAGCGCTCGGGCCAGACGGAGGCCGCCGTCGACCTGGCCCGCCTGGCCGGCCTCAACCCGGCCGGCGTCGTCTGCGAGATCATGAACGAGGACGGGACGATGGCCCGCGTGCCCGACCTGATCCCCTACTGCGAGCGCCACGGGATCAAGCTGGTCACCGTCGAGGATCTGATCGAGTACCGGCGCCGCACGGAGAAGCTCGTCGAGCGCATGACCTCCGTCCGCCTCCCGACCACCTACGGCGAGTTCACGGCCGTCGCGTTCCGCGAGGTGCTGACAAACAAGACGCACGTGGCGCTGGTCAAAGGCGAGGTGGACGGGGAGGAGGACGTGCTCGTCCGCGTCCACTCCGAGTGCCTGACCGGCGACGTCTTCCATTCGCTTCGCTGCGACTGCGGCGAGCAGCTCGAGCTCGCGCTCCAGCGGATCGCCGCCGAGGACAACGGCGTGCTCCTCTACATGTCCCAGGAGGGGCGCGGCATCGGCCTCCTGGCCAAGCTCAAGGCCTACGAGCTCCAGGAGAACGGGCTCGACACGGTCGAGGCGAACCTGCAGCTCGGCTTCCCGCCGGACGCGCGGGAGTACGGGATCGGCTCCCAGATCCTCGCCGACCTCGGCCTCTCGACCATCCGCATCCTCACGAACAACCCGCGGAAGATCACGGGCATCGAGGGCTTCGGCCTCAAGGTCGTGGAGCAGCTGCCGATCGAGGTGCCGCCCAACCTGGAAAACCAGCAATACCTGGACACGAAGCGGGACAAGCTCGGCCACCGGCTCCACCACCAGGAGCAGCGCTTCGAGGAGCCCGGCGAAGAGTGAGCGAAGAGCTGGGCGTCTCCGAGCACGCCGTCGGGCGGCTGCGACTTCCCGAGGGCGTCGGCATCATCGCCGGCTCGCCGAACGGCGCACGTCGTGCGGTCGGGATCGTCGTCGCGCGCTTCAACGGCGAGATCACGTCGCGCCTCCTGGACGGCGCGATCGCCGCGCTCGAGGAGGCCGGGGTCGAGCGGGAGCGGATCGACGTCGTCCCGGTGCCCGGCGCGTTCGAGCTGCCCCTCGGCGCCATGGCGCTCGCCAAGACCCGCCAATACGCGTGCATCGTCGCGCTCGGCTGCATCGTCCGCGGCGAGACGCCGCACTTCGACTTCATCGCCGCCGAGGCTGCGAGCGGGCTCCAGCTCGCCGCGCTCGAGACGGGCGTGCCGGTCAGCTTCGGCGTGCTCACGACCGAGACGAAGGCCCAGGCCGAAGAGCGTGCCGGCGGAGCTCGCGGCAACAAGGGCGCCGAGGCGGCCCGCTCCGCGCTCGAGATGGCCGACGTTTTCGGCCACCTGCGCGCTCGGGCGCCGCAGTAGGCCTTCGAACGGTCGCTATACTCATCCGCCGATGTCCAAGGTCTGCGCAGTCTGTGGGAAGGGCCCGTCGTTCGGTAACAACCGAAGCCACTCGATGGTGGCGACCAGGCGCCGCTTCAACCCCAACCTCCAGCGTGTCCGCATCCTCGTGAACGGAGCGGTGCGCCGGAGCTACGTCTGCGCGCGGTGCCTGAAGTCGGGCCGCGTCGAGAAAGCGCTGTAGCGCTCGTCAGCGCGGCGCTTGCCGCGCTGGAGGCGAGCCGCACGCGCATCGACGACCTCAACGTCTATCCCGTTCCCGACGGGGACACGGGGACGAACATGACGATGACCGTGCGGGCGGTCGCCGACGCGCTCGACCGCGATCCGGAGGCTGACGTCGGGCGCGCGATCCTCATGGGCGCACGCGGCAACTCGGGCGTCATCCTATCGCAGCTCGCGCGCGGCTTCCTTTCCGCGCTGCCCGAGGACGGCGCCCTCGACTCCGAGGCCCTGGCGCGCGCCCTGCGGGCCACGAGCGACGCGGGCTACGCCGCAGTTCGTAACCCGCAGGAGGGAACCATCCTCACCGTCGCCCGCGCCCTGGCCGAGCGGGCCGAGGAGATCAGTCCCGACACGTCCATCGAGGAGGCGCTCGGCGACCTCGTCGCTCACGGCGAGAAGGCCCTCGCAGCCACGACCGAACAGCTCGACGTGCTCAAGCAGGCAGGAGTCGTCGACGCGGGCGGGGCAGGGCTGCTCGAGATCGTGCGCGGCGTGGCCTCCCACGTTCGGGGCGAGGCGCTCCCGGAGCCCGCGCCGCTGCTCGAAGCGATCCCGACCGAGGCCATCCATCAGGAGCTGTCGGCGTTCCGCTACTGCACGTCGTTCTTCGTCGAGGGCGACGCGGTCGACCCGGACAGCCTCGAGGCCGAGCTCTTGAAGCTTGGCGACTCCCTGCTCGTCGTCGGAGCGCCGGGCGCGGTCAAGGTGCACGTGCACACGGACGAACCCGGCGCGGCGCTCGCGCTGGCAACCTCCGTCGGGTTGCTCGAGGAGGTGGAGGTGACGAACATGCACGTCCAGACCGCCGAGCGCGAAGAGCGGCTGCTGGCGGTCGAGACCACGCTCTCGGGCGTCGTGGCCGTGGTTGCGGGCGCCGGGACGACGAAGCTGTTCGAGAGCCTGGGCGCGTCGGTCGTCGAGGGCGGGCAGTCGATGAACCCGGCGACCTCCGACATCGTCGCCGCCATCGAGGCGCTTCCGGCCGCCGAGGCCGTCGTGCTCCCGAACAACAAGAACGTCATCCTCGCGGCGGAGCAGGCCGTGGGCGCGGCGGCGAGGCCCGCCCGGCTCGTCCCGACGCGCTCGATGCAGGCCGGGCTCGGCGCGATGGTCTCGTTCGACGGCAACCGTTCGGCCGAGGAGAACGCAGCCGAGATGGAGGAGGCAGCGGGCGGCGTGCGCGCCGGTGCGGTGACGAAGGCCTCGCGCGACGCCGTCGTCGGCGATCTCACGGTCGAAGAGGGGCAATACCTCGGCCTCGTGGACGGCGAGCCGGTCACGACCGGCCCGGTCCTCCAGCCGGTCGCCAGGGAAGTCGTCGAGCGGCTCCTCGAGGAGCCTGCCGACGTCCTCACGATCCTCGTGGGCGAGGAGGGCGAGGGCGTGGACGACCTGCTCTCCTACGTGCAGGAGGCGCATCCCGACCTCGAGATCGAGGTGCACGACGGCGGCCAGCCGCACTATCCCCTTCTGTTCGCAGCCGAATAGACCCATACTGTGCGCGAGGTGTCCGATCCGATAGCCGTCGTGATCGTGGAGGACAACGACGTCTTCCGCGAGTCGCTCGAGCTCCTGCTCGGCGTTATCCCCGACCTCGACGTCGTCGCGGCCGTCGGCGACGGTCGCAGCGCGCTGGAGGTCTGCCTCCGTCTGAAGCCCGATGTCGTGCTGATGGACTACCGCCTTCCGGAGCTGGACGGAGTCGAGACGACCGTGGCGATCGGCGAGGGGTGCCCGAGGACGGCGGTCGTCGTCCTCACCGCCACGGCGGAGACCGAGGAGATCGACGCGCTGTACGAGGCCGGCGCCGTCGCCTGTCTCACCAAGGACCGCGAGCTGGACGAGATCGTCGGCGCCGTGAGGGACGCCGCGGGGCGCGGTGCAGCTCTCCGCTGAGAACACCGCAATCGTCCTCGACTCGACCGCCGACTGCCCGGACGCTCAGGCGCGGTCGCAGAACTGGCGCATGGTGCCGCTCTACGTCCGCTTCGGCGACGAGACGTTTCGCGACTACGTCGACATCACGCCGGGCGAGTTCTACGCGCGGCTGAAGGACGCATCGGAGCCGCCCAAGAGCTCGCAGCCGACGCCGGCCGACTTCGCCGCCGTCTACGAGGAGCTCGCGGACTATGAGCACGTCCTGGCGGTCATGCTCTCGGCGAAGCTCTCCGGCACGTACGAGAGCGCCCGCCTGGGCGCCGAGTCGGCCGGTGACGCGCGCGTCACCGTCATTGACTCCGGAGTCACCTCGGGCGGCACGGTCATCCTCGCCGATGCCATCCAGCGCAGGCTCCAGGCCGGTACGACGATGGAGGAGATCGACGCCCTCGTCGAGCGCTTCAAGCAGGGGCGCGGTCTGCTCTTCACCGTCGAGACGCTCGAGTATCTCGTCCGCGGCGGGCGCGTCGGCAAGGCGGCCGGGCTCGCCGGGCAGCTCCTGTCCGTGAAACCCATCCTCG
The DNA here is from genome assembly GCA_036824235.1 of Gaiellaceae bacterium. Taxonomy (GTDB): domain Bacteria; phylum Actinomycetota; class Thermoleophilia; order Gaiellales; family Gaiellaceae; genus JAIBJN01. Next base: position 6,158 of record DAITAN010000140.1, read on the forward strand.
CCTTCGACGACGGCGAGGTCGCCCCGCTCAAGCGCGTCCGCGGCCGAGCGAAAGCACTGGCCGAGTTCGAGCGGCTCTTCCTCGACGGCACCGAGGACTCGCCGGACCTGCACGTGGGCGTCGGGCACGCGGCGGCGCCTCAGGACGCCGAGGCGCTCGTCGGGCGCATGCGCGCGACTCG
>DAITAN010000141.1:0-6321 GCA_036824235.1 Gaiellaceae bacterium
GCCGTCGAGGTCCCACTCGTACTTGGCGATCGAGCCGTCGGGATCCGCCGAGGCGCCGCCGTTGAAGGCCACGGCCTGGCCCACGCTCGCCGGATTCGGCGTCGCCGTGAAGGACGCCGTCGGCGGCTGCTGGGGCGGCACGACCTGGACGGTCTTGGAGTCGGTCGCGGTCAGGCCGCCCTCGTCGGTGACGCGCAGCTTGACGGTGATGTTCCCCGCGGCGCTGTAGGTCCGGGTCGCGGTCTTCGTGGTGCCGGTGTCGGTCTCGTAGGTGTCGTTGCCGTCGAGGTCCCACTCGTACTTGACGATCGAGCCGTCCGGGTCCGCGGAGGCCGAGGCGTCGAAGCTCACCGCGTTGCCGGTGACGACCGGGTTCGGCGCGGCCGTGAACGAGGCAGTCGGCGGGTCGTTGCCGATCGTGATCGTCTTGGTCTCGGTGTCGGTGCCGTTGCCGTCGTCGTAGACGCGGAGCTTGACGTCGACCGGGCCCTCCGAGGAGTAGCTGCGCGACGTCTGCGGGTTGGAGCCCGAGTCGGTCTCGTAGCTGCCGTTGCCGTCGAGGTCCCACTCGTACTTGACGATCGCGCCGTCGGGGTCGCTCGAGGTCGAGCCGTTGAACGTCACGGTCTGGCCGGGACGCGCGGTGCTCGGAGACGCGGTGAAGCGCGCGACGGGACGGCGGTTGGTGCCCGAGCTCTCGAAGTGCTCGGCGATCGTCCCCGCGTTCAGGGCGCGGCCGTAGACCGCAACCTCGTCCATGTCGCCGTTGCCGAACAGGGCCGAGCCCGCGCGCGACATCAGGTACAGGGTCGAGTTGGCGAAGGTGCCCGTGCCCGTGCCGGCGTCCGCCTGCGTGTGGGCGATGGGCTGGCCGTCGACGTACGGGGTGATCTGCTGGTCAGCAGCCGCCGACGTGTCGAACACGAGGGCGAAGTGGTGCCACTGGCCGGCCGAGGGGCGGTTGAAGAAGATGCTGTTGCGCGAGCCCTCGCCGCCGATGCCGACGCCGAACGCTCCGCCGTTCTGCGGCGCGTTGGGATCGATGAGGAAGCCGCCGTTGTTGGTGTTGAAGTTCGGGGTGAACTCCATGGCCAGGCGGTCGTCGTTGGCGTAGCCGTTCCACTTCAACCAGAACTCGATGGTCGCCTTGTTGGTGCCCGAGAGGTTGATGGGGGCGCTCGCGTAGTCGTCGGTCCCGTCGAAGCGGGCAGCGGTGTTGGGATCGCCGGCCACGCCGCCGGGGACGCCGAAGCCGGTCCCGTTGAACGCGGTCGCGGTCGTCGAGCCCTTGCTGTCGGCGAAGGTCGGACCGGTGGTCTCGCCCATGCGCCAGTAGCTGATGAGCCCGGCGGTGTCGAGCACCGCGTCGCCGTAGTTGGAGACGCCGCCGCTGTTGACGGTGACCGGGATCGTGGTCGTCGCGGTCTTGCCGCCGTCGTCGGTGACGCGCAGGCCGACGCTCGTCGTGCCTGCCGCCCCGTACTGGCGCGAGGTCGTCTTCGTGGCGCCGGTGTCGGTCTCGTAGCTGCCGTTGCCGTCGAGGTCCCACTCGTACTTGACGATGGTGCCGTCCGGATCGCTGGAGCCCGACGCGTTGAACTGCGTCGTCTGGCCGAGCACGGCCGGGTTCGGTGTCGCCGTGAACGAGGCGGACGGGGTCTGGTTGGCGAGCACGGTGATCGTGCGCGTGTGGGTGTCGGTCGCGCCCTGGTCGTCCGTGACGCGCAGGCCGACGTCGACGGTGCCCTCGGCCGCGTAGGTCTTGGTGGCGATGGCCGTCGAGCCGGTGTTGGTCTCGTACGTGCCGTTGCCGTCCAGGTCCCACTCGTACTTGGCGATCGTCCCGTCGGGATCGTCGGAGGTCGACCCGTTGAAGGTCACGGCCTGGTCGGGCCGCGGGGTCGTCGGGCTGTTGGTGAAGGCCGCCACCGGACGGCCGTTCGTGCCGTAGCTGGCGTAGTGCTCGTCGATCGTGGCAGCGCTCAGGGCGCGGTCGTAGACCGCCACCTCGTCGAGGTCGCCGAGGCCGAAGAGGCCGGTGCCCGCGCGGGACATCATGTAGAGCGTCGAGTTCGCGAACGGGCCGCCACCGGTGCCGCTGTCGAGCTTCTGGTAGGCGACGGGCTGGCCGTCGATGTACGGCGTGATCTGCTGCGCGGCCGGCGCGGTCGTGTCGAGCACGAAGGCGTAGTGGTGCCACTCGTTGCCGCTGGGGCGGCTGAAGTACGCCGTGTTGCGCGCGGCGCCCCGGCCGATGCCGACAGCGAACGTGCCGCCCTGCTGCGGTGCGTTGGGATCGATGAGGAAGCCACCAGCGTTGTCGTGGTAGCTGGACGTGAACTCCATCGCCAGGCGGTCGTCGTTGGCGAAGGCCCCCCAGTTCATCCAGAACTCGATCGTGACCTTGCTCGTACCCGAGAGGTTCACGTTCGCCTGGGCATTGTCGTTGGAGCCGTCGAAGCGCGCGGCCGTGTTCGGATCGCCGGGCACGCCGCCGGGGACGCCGAGGGTGACGCCGCCGAGCGCAGTCGCTGTGGTCGTCCCCTTGCTGTCGGCCAGCGCCGTCCCACCGGTCTCGCCCATCCGCCAGTAGTTGATGAGGCCCGGGGTGTCCAGCACGGCGTCGCCGTAGTTGGAGACACCGCCGCGGCTCACGGTCACGGGGCGCGTCGTGGTCGCGGTCTTGCCGCCGTTGTCGGTGACCTTGAGGCCCACGGCGACGGTGCCGGCCGCCGTGAAGGCGTGCGTGGTCGTCTCCGAGGAGCCGGCGTTGATCTCGTAGCTGCCGTTGCCGTCGAAGTCCCACTCGTACTTGGCGATCGTCCCGTCGGAGTCCGTCGAGTCGCCGCCGTCGAAGATCGCGTCCTGGCCGCTGACCACCGGGTTGGGCGAGACGACGAAGCTGGCCGTCGGCGCCTGGTTGTCGATGACGGTGAGCGTGCGCACCGAGAGGTCGGTGGCACCGCCGTTGTCGGTCACGCGCAGGCGCACGTCGACGTCACCCTCGGCGGTGTAGGAGCGCGTGGCGACCGGGTTGGTGTTCGTGTCGGTCTCGTACGTGCCGTTGCCGTCGAGGTCCCAGTCGTAGTTGACGATGGTCCCGTCGCTGTCCGTCGAGGCGGACGCGTTGAACGTCACCGGCGTGTTGGTGCGCACGCTGGCGGGCGTCGCGGTGAACGAGGCCGTCGGAGGCTGGTTGGAGCCGCCGGGATCCAGGGTCAGGCTCGCATCCGGCGTGGCCGGCAGCGCGCCCTGGTCGGAGAGGATGTTGTACGTCGCCTGCGCGAGACGATCGTCGTCGAGGTTCGTGGCCCAGTAGTTGGTGCCGGCCGCGAAGATCCACGCCCCGCTCGCCGCACGGTACTTGACGGCGTTGACGGTGGTGGGCTGTCCGGGCGGAGGCGTGGTGGCACGCAGGCGGCCCTCGTCGAGGATCCAGCTGTTCGTGGAGTCGCTGACGTCCGTGGCTGTGACGCGCTTGACGCCGCTGGGCTGGAAGGCCAGGTACTGGGCCTGCGTCGGCACCGCGTCCCACTCCCAGCCGACGGTCGACGTGCCGAGCAGCGTGGTCGCGTTCGTCGCGATCCCGGTGTTGCGCCAGATCCGGTCGCCGGCGAACTCGTCGTTGGCGTTCGTGGGCGTGACGCGCATCGGCCACACCTTCGCGTCGTTGTCGCCGAAGTACATGTTGCCCCAGAGCGAGTTCTCGGGCTCGTTGGGGCCGATGCGGCCGCCCGGCGGCGCGTTGGGGTCGCCGTTCGGCGCGCCGTTGTCGCGCCACGTCGTCGACGAGTTCTCGGGATGGTCGTCGGCCGTGCCGGCGACGCCGTCGGCACCGATCGCGTCGTCCGCGGTCCCGGCCTGCCCGTCGGGGCCCGCGTCGTTGGGGGTGGCGACGCCGTTGCCGCCGGCGCCGGTGCCCTGCACCGTCTTGTAACAGACGACCGTGCGCCCGCCGTCCTCGAGGCGCACCTTCCAGTACGCGGTGTTGGAGCTGAACGACGAGATGCTCACGCCCGCGTCGCGGGCGGCCTTGAAGCCGTGGTACTCCTCGGCCGTCCAGTACTCGCTGTGGCCGGCGACCGTGACGACCTTGTGCGTCTTGAGGCTGTTCGGGTTCTGGCTGACGGCGACGTCGTCGGTGTAGGCCACGTCGTAGCCCTGGCGCTCCAGCCAGAAGACCATGTCGAAGTCGGGCCCGAGGAAGCGGTCGCGCTGGCGCTCGGCGTAGTCGTACGGACGGTTGAAGGAGACCTTCGCCGCGCGGTCGGTGCCCGTGACGGTGGTGACCCCGCCGAGCTTGTCGAAGTACAGCGACTTGCCGCCCCAGTTGTTGTAGGCCTGGTAGTCCGCGGTCGGGACGACGTAGAGGACCTTCGACGCGCGGCTGTCCTCACGCACGACGAAGAGGACGTGGTTCTGGATGCCCGAGTCGACCGTGGTGAGCTTGGCGATGTAGACGCCGGTGGCCGGGATCGCGCTGGCCGCGATCGTGTAGGTGACGGCCCAGTTCCCGCAGTCCAGCTTCCCGGTGACCGGGTCCATCGGGTTGCACGCCTGGGTGTTGTTGACCGTGACGTTGGTGGCCGACGCCGCGGCGATCCGGCGCGCGCCCTGGCCGCCGTAGTAGCCCATGCGGAAGACGTCGATGTTGACCTTCGAGGTCGGCAGGCCCGGAAGGTTGCGGCCGATCTTGAGCGGGATCGTCTCGCCGAGGTTGTAGCTGGTCTTGGTCGAGAACCCGCCGATGTCGTCGCTGTAGTTCGCCATCTGGTAGGCGGACGTACCAGCGCCCATGCAGTTGTTCTCGCTGAGCACTGGGTTGCCGTTGGGGCAGCTCACGTCGGCGAGCGCGCTCGACGGGTTGATGACGAGGAGCGCCAGAAGCAGACCTGCCGCGGCGGCCAAGCGCGCGATCGATCGATTGCGCTGGAACCGGATGGCGTGCAGCAGGGGATTCATGGAGTTACCTCGTCGAACGACGAAAAGGAGCAACGTACGTGCCATTGGAGCCCGGGTCGCTGGACCAAGGGCTAGGACGGTCAACACAGGGCCACCTCGACCCCGTCGCCTACGTGCAGGCGCATGGCCCGCGGAAGAGAGAAGTCGCGGAAGACGCGGGCGCCGCGCCCGACGATGCTCGCCTCGAGCCGTCCGCCGATGTGGGCGATGCTGGCGCCCTCGAGGACGATCGAGTGCTCGATCTCCGCGCCGCGGATCTGCACGTCGGCGCCGATCGAGGTGTACGGGCCGATGTAGGCGTCGTCGATCTCGGCTCGCGGGCCGATGATGACCGGGCCGCGGATGATCGAGGCGCGCACGCGGGCGCTCGGATGGATGGCCGCCCGGCCCTGGATGCGCACGTCCGCGCCCACCGACGGCTCGCGGTCGATCGTGAGCTCTTCGAGGACCATGCGGTTGAGCTCGAGCAGGTCCTGCACGGCACCGTCGTAGCGGCGCCACGAGCGCACCATTCGCACGTGGACGTGGCCGCCGGCGCGCCACAGGACCTCGACCATGTCGGCCAGGCGCGCGCCGCTTGCGTGCTCCTCCAGCACGGCCTGGGCCTGGGGCAGCGCGCCGGGCCCGAAGAGCGAGACGCCGGCCACGGCGAGGCCGGCGGGATCGACCTGGACGCGGGCCATGCGCAGCATCCGCCGGCTCTCGAGGCGATCGGCGTCGCCGGCGCCGGCGTCGCGATGGACCAGGAGGACCGCGTCGGGGCGGTCGTCGACGACGTCGAGGAAGGGCTGCAGGTCGTGGCCGAGGAGGCCGTCGGCGGTCTGCAGGACGAAGGGGTCGTCGCCCACGAACGGGGCCGCGGCGCGCAGCGCACCCGCCAGCCCACGGTCGCCGGACAGGCGCAGCTGGTGCGTGTCCAGGCCGCGCAGCGCGGTCTGCAGCTCGCCCTCGATGGACGGCGGCGCGACGACGGCCACCTCGCCCACGCCAGCGGCGCGCAGGCGCTCGACGGCGTGCGTCACGATCGGTCGGTTGGCCACCGGCACGAGCGGTGCAGCGGCCGCCGCCGCGAGTGGCGGCTGGCCGGCTGACGCTCCAGCAACGATGACGCCCTTAGTCAGCATCACCTGGACTAACGGTCGATGGCGCCCGCTTCTCGCGCGGGCTCGCGACTAATGCTGCGTCGAGGGCGACGCGGCGTGCGCGAGGAAGCGCTGCGGGGTCCCGCTGCCGTCCGCCGCGGCGGTCCAGACGTCGTTCCCGATGCCGTACAGCAGCGTGCGATTGTCCAGCCACTCGGCCTGGTCGTCGAGCGGCCGCTTCTCGGACACGGCGACGTCGGCCCCCGTCTTCAGGTCG
>DAITAN010000142.1:0-6311 GCA_036824235.1 Gaiellaceae bacterium
CGTTCGCTCACCTCGTGGAGCGACCGGCGGCGCTCGGCGGCGTGGGTCTCGACCTCGGCACGGCCTTCCTCGACGAACTGTGTGATCAGGCGCTCGAACTCCGCGCGGAGCTGCGCGAGGGCTCGACGTTGCTCCTCGCTTCCCGCCGCGAGCCGCTCGGCGTCGGCGCGCAGGCGTGCGTCGTACTCGACGAGCGCCTCATTTTGCCGCTGGCCGAGCTGGCCGAGCTGCGTCTCCAGCTCGCGCTGGCCGCGGTCGAGGTCGGCCGCCCAGGCCATCAGCCGGCTCTCGAGCCGCTCCTGAGCGCTCCCGACGGCCTCCGCGAGCTCGACTCGGGCACGCTCAGCCTGGCGCTCGATCGAGTCGCGCCGCTCCTCGGCGAGCTGGCGCTCCTGCTCGCCGAGCATGTAGCTGGTGTTCGCGCGCTCCCGAGCCAGCATGCGCTCGATCTCCGCCTTCCGCTCCTCGGCGTGCTGCTCGAGGTAGTCGTCGATCCGATCTCGGGCCTGCTCGCCGAGTCGCTCGGTGTCGGCGATTCCACGCAGCCCGCGGGCGAGCACGAAGAGCCCGGTCTCTGCGAGCGCGGCCAGCAGGATGCCGCCGGTCATGACGATGAGGAGCTCCTCGTCACCGTTGCCCTCGGCGATCGAGATGCCTGCGACGACGGCCGCCGCAAGGGTCGCGACGCCGAGGCCGACCGCCGCTGCGAGCAGCAGGCGCTCGGGCACGTGCCAGAAAACCATGCCGACAAGAGACGCGGCGACGATTCCGAGCGAGGCCGCGAACGCGATCTCGAGAGCGAGCGTCATCCCTGAATCCTAGGTCAGTCCCGTCGAGCTGCTGGAATTGGCCTGCGCTCGCCGCAACCTGTCGAAGTGATCGCGGGCGATGCGGGCGACTCTTCCGGCGAGAATGTCGGAGGCCGAGCCGACCCCGCCCGAGTTCCACGTCATGACCGCGACGGAGAACGAGCCGCTCTGCCAGTAGACGACCCCCGCGTCGTGGCGTGCGGTGCCGATCCAGCCTGCCTTGTGCGGGACAGAGGCGTTCGGCGAGAGGAAGCGGTCGAGCTTTCCGTGGTCGGCGACCTGCGTGAGGATCCACAGGAGGTAGCGCGCGTCCTTCTTGCCGAAGGTGCCTGACGTGCGTGGGAGGGGCCCGATGCCGCGCGCCGCCATGCCCACGAAGCGGTGGAGCCGCGCGAGGTCCCAGGCCGTTGTGTACTTGCCTCCACCGAAGGCGGGCTGCTCGTTCACCTGGAGGGGGATCGGCCGAGCCGCCGCGGTCGCCGTCTGGTAACCGCCGTACATGAGCGAGTCCCGCACGTGGAGCGACTCCATGAGCCTGTTCACGCGGTACGCGCCGCTGCTCGTCGAGCCGCCGAGCCAGACGAGGAGCGAGTTCGCAGCCTCGTTCGAGGAGTACACGAGCATGCTTCGGAGCAGACGGTCGAGCGACGAGCCGGCGGCCGGCCTGTATCCGAGCGTCCGCAGAACCTCGATCGCGATCGGCAGCTTGAGCGTCGAGGCGGCGGGGAAGCGGGCCCGCGCATTCCACGCGGCGCCGCGGCCTGTCTGCAGGTCCTGGACGTAGACGGCGGCCGTTCCCGGGAAGTTCCGTGCCAGCGTCCGCAGCTTCCGCGCGAGCACGCCGTCGTCGGTCGTCGGCCTGAGCACGCCGGGCTCGCTCGGGAGCGGCAAGCCGCGCACGTTGGCGACCGTGGAGCTCGTCCGGTCGCCGGCTGCGTTCACCGCCACCACTTTCACGCTGATCATTCGCGGCGGAAGCTGCACTGCGAAGGAGAAGCGGGCCGGCCCCGTGATCTGCTTCGAAGCCCGGATGCGCCCGGCGATGACGATGTTCACCCTCGTCGTGCCCGCGAACACCCGGCCGGTGATCCGCCCGAATGAGATCTCGCGCGGTGCAGGCGACGTGATCGCGGGTCGCCGCGGCGCCGCGACGAGAACCGCCGCTTGCAGCGGAGGGGTGTCTGTGAGAAGGGCGATCGGGATCACGTTGCCCTCATGATGACGAGTGCGGTCGCGAGGGCGACCGTTGCGAGCGCAAGCGCGCGGAGCGCGCTCTCGTTTCCCCGCACGAGCAGCTGGCTCGTGACGGGCTCGGAGCTGCCGTCGCTGCGGTCGATCCGGCCTTCGACGCGGGTGACACGCCGGCGGATGTCGCGCACTGGAGTGGAGAGAAGTCGCTGCGCGTGGCTGAGGAGGAAGGCGAAGACGGCGCCCGCCGCGACAACGGCGTCGAGCTGCTCTGCGGTCGCGAAATACGCCGTGACGAGCGGGAAGGCTCCCCAGGCGAGCGCGAACCAAATGTCGCCGTGTAGGCGCCCGCCGAGCAGCTCGAGGTTGTACGCGACGACGATGAACCCGCCGGCGAGGACGAACGCCGCGATCCACGGGCTCATGGTGAACGCGCCGATGACCCCGATCGCGATTGCTCCGGCGATCGAGACCACGGCGAGGACGACGAGCACGCGGTCGGGGATCCTCGTGTTGAGGGGCCGGCCGTTGAGCTCGTCCAGCGCGTGTGCGCCGATCCCGACCGCGAGGAAGAACGCGGCGAGCGTCGGCAGGAGCCGATCCCAGGCGAACGCGGGCGTCAGCGCGGCACCGACCGCGACATAGCTCAGGTGCCAGGCTGTGTACGGCGGATGGAGGAGCGTGACGTAGTCGCGCCAGCCGCCGGGCGCGAGCGCGTAGAACGCGGGCCGGCCCGCCTCAGTCGCCACGCCTGCCCCACATGACGATGCCGCCGCCGAGGCTGAGCAGGCGCGCCTGGACGTCGACGATCCCGGCGGCTTCCCAGACGCCCCTCAGGCGGTCGGGCGGCATGTCGTTCCAGAAGTCGCGGATGCTTGGCCCGAGGAAGCGCCCGACCTCGCCCCACGCGGGCGAGGCCAGCCGCCCGAGAACGGGAAGGCCGGCGCGGACGTAGGCCTCCCACGCGATCCGCGGCAGGGCCGCTCGGGGCTCGAAGAACTCCAGCATGGCCACGGAGCCTCCCGGCCTGACGACGCGCGCGAGCTCACGCATGGTCGCGCCCGGATCGTCGACGTAGCGGAGGAGATAGGTGAAGGTGAGGGCGTCGAAGGTCGCGTCCTCGAAGGGGAGCTCCTCCGCGCGGGCCTCCCGCAGCTCGACGGCGGACGAGAGGCCGGCCCCGTCGACCCTTCGTCGGCCCTCGGCCAGCATCTCTGCGCTCTGGTCGACGCCCACGACGCTGCAGCCGTGGCGGCGCGCGAGCTCGATCGCGACGGCGGCGGTCCCGGTGGCCACGTCGAGCACAACGTGCACGGGCCGCGCCTCGACGCGGGAAACGAGGAACGAGCGCCAGCGCGGGTCCTGCCCGAAGCTGAGCAGGCCCGCGTAGCGGTCGTAGGTGTCCGCCAGGGGCGCAAAGAGCTCCTGGGCGGCGCGGTTCCGCTCGGAGGATTCGGCAACCACCGGGCTATTGTTGCGACCGGTGACCCTCGAGGAGGAGCTGAGCGCTGTCGGCGAGGCCGCGAAAGGGGAGGCACGCGACGGCGAAGAGCTCGTCGCGGTCATCCCGACGGAGCCCGGAACCGGCGCTCGCGTCTACCTCTGCGCGTACGAGCGGGGCGAGGAAAGGACGTGGCTGGCGCTCGACGCGGGCCTCCGGCCCCTGGCTGACCGCGTGCTCGTTCGGGATGCCGTGGCAATCGCCGCGATGTGCGAGCTGGCCGAGGAGAGCGCGGGTGGAGGCGACCTCGGGGAGCTCCGCGCGCGGCTCGTCGAGCTCCGCCTGACCGAGAACCCGGAGGGGATCGAGGAGGCCGAGGTCGCAGCGGCCGAGCTCCAGCAGGCCATCCTGCCGCCCCCTCGCGTGGCGAGCGTCCCCTACCTCGACGCGCTTGGGTTGGCGGCGAGCAGGCTCGAGGGCGCCCTCGGCCAGGTGGGCGGCTCGCCCTTCGCGGAGGCGATGAAGACCGGGGTGGCCGCGGCTGACGACCTCGCGAGCGAGGTCGAGCGGACCTACAAGGGCCCGCTGGGCTGAGGCTAGAGCGCGCCGCCCGCGGCGCCGGGAGCGGATGGGTCCTCGCCGCCGTCGCCGATGGCCGTGCGGGAGAGGTGGTCCTCGGCGAGGAGGAGGTTCGACTCCGCCGCGCGGGTGACGATCGAGAGGAGGTCGGACATGCTCGCCACCTCCTCGCGCTGCTCCTTGAGGAACCAGTCGAGGAACTGGGCGCCAACGAGGTCGTTCTCTTCGCGGGCGAGCCCGGCGAGGCGGCTGATCTGCGCCGTCACCTGCTTTTCCTGCTCGAGTGCAAGCTTCACAGGCGCCACCGCGTCCGGAAAAGACGTCTTCGGCTCGGCGACCGCGGGCACAGTGACGGGCAGGTCGGCGTCCAGGAGGTACTGGACGATCATGTGTGCGTGGTTCCGCTCCTCCAGCGCCTGCCGGTAGAAGTGCGCGGCGAGCTGCGGCAAGGTCTCCTGGTCGTAGAAGACCGCGATGGCGACGTACTGCTGCGAGGCCGCGTATTCGTTGGCGATGTGGCTGTTCAGTTCCTCGGCAAAGCTCATCGGTGCGTACATTACGTGGAAGGAACGACGAAAGGACAGCGATGGAAGGCGGATTCGGCTTCCCGTTCGGAGGGGATCCCGACGAGTTGATGAAGGGCCTTCGCGAGTTCGCGGAGCGCCAGACGGAGGCGATGCAGGAGTCGCAGCGGGAGCAGTTCGCGACGCTCACCCTGAACACCGCCGTCGAGCTCACGGGCGCCGCGCTCGGGCAGATGAAGGTCGAGGGCTCGCCTGACGAGCAGGCGATCGCGTTGCGCGACGGCATGCGGGTGCTCTTTCCCGAGGCGGTTGCGCTCGTCTCGGCCGCACGCCAGGGCTTCATGCGGGAGAGCTAGTGCCGCTCCCCGATCCAGGCACGCTGGCGGTGTTCGTCGCCGCGGCCCTTGCGCTGCTGCTCGTACCGGGGCCGGCCGTGCTCTACATCGTCGCGCAGTCGATCGAGCACGGTCGCACCGCCGGCCTCGTGTCCATGCTCGGGATCCAGGTCGGGGGGCTCGTGCACGTCGCGGCGGCTGCGCTCGGACTGTCTGCGCTGCTCATGCAGTCGTCCGTCGCGTTCAACGTCGTCAAGTTCGCGGGGGCCGCGTACCTCATCTTCCTGGGCCTGCGGAAGCTCTTCACCCGCGAGCGCTTCGAGACGACGGGCGAGCGTCCACCGAGGCGGCTCGACCGCCTCTTTGCGCAGGGGATCGTCGTCAACATCCTCAACCCGAAGACCGCCCTGTTCTTCTTCGCGTTCCTACCGCAGTTCGTCTCGGTGGAGGAGGGCTCCGTCGGGCTCCAGATCGCGGTGCTCGGCCTGCTCTTCATCCTCATCGCCATGGTCAGCGATGGGCTCTATGCGCTCGCAGCCGGCACGGCCTCGGAGTGGCTCCGCGGGAGCCGCGTGTTCCTCCGCGCGGAGCGCTGGGTGTCGGGAACGGTCCTCGTCCTTCTGGGCGTGACCGCCGCGCTCTCCGGGCCGCAGCGCAAGTAACGCTCTATCTCTAGGGGCACCCCGCCCTCCACCCGCTTTCGAGCGTAACGACGGGAAACGCACCGGTGGTGCGCGCTTTGTGCCGAGAGTGTGAAAACGGACGGCGGCGAGTCAGCCGATCTCGACGCGCCGGGCGAGCCGGTAGAAAGTCTCGCGGAAGCCGCGGCGCGGCCAGAAGCGCGACGACTCGAGGTTGGCCATGCGCCAGTCCGTGTACACCGCGTCGTACCCGGCCTGGCGAGCCCAGGCCAGTGCGGTCTCCGTGAGGGCAACGCCTGCACCGAGACCGCGCGCCTCCGGCAGGGTCGCCGCCACGGCCAGGTACACCGAGCCGGGAGGCGTCGCGAGGTTCGGCTCTTCGGGATAGAGCGCCAGGTGACCGACGATCCGACCCTCGAGCTCCGCGACGAAGTAGACGCAGTCGTACTCGAGGAGCGTCTCCTTCCAGTCCGCGAGGAACGCCTGCGCGTCGGGCACGACCAGCCCGGTGAACGTCGGTGAGGCAGTGTGGTGCTCCCAGATCAGCGTCAGGAGCGGCAGCGCCGCCCGGAGGTCCTCGACGCCACCCTGTCGGACGGCGAGGCCGTTGGCCGAAGGCTGAGACTCGCCGCCGCTCTCGCGGATTGCGTGCACCTGCATGTGGGCAAACGCGAGCCGGAACCACGGGTCGGCGAGCTCCGGCACCGCGGGGGTGAGAGCGAGGTGGAGCCCCGCGCCCTCCGCGAGCCATTCGCCCGCCACCGCGGCGTACAGGTCGCGTGCGATCTCAGGCT
>DAITAN010000143.1:0-6294 GCA_036824235.1 Gaiellaceae bacterium
CGACGACGAATCCCTCCGCGGCGAGCGCGGCATCTCGCTTTCGGTCGTCCTCGAAGGCCCGCCTTGTCGCGTGCGCTGCGGCACCGTCTATCTCGACGATGACTCGTGCGTCGCGCCAGAGGGCGTCGACCTGCAGCAGCTTGCCGCCGGCCTCGACGTAGGTGTTCATCTGCGGCGTGGGGAGGCCTCCTTGCCTGGTCAGCTCGAGGAAGCGGTCCTCCGCGACGCTGCGCGTGGGTCCCGGCGAGGGCAGTGAGAGGAAGGAGTCGAGGTGCCGCGAGCGCCGGTGGGCTCTCGCCATGGCTTCGCGGACCGCGTTGACGTCGAGGAGGCGGAGCACTTCGGCCTGGTGCACGGCGCGCTCGAGTTGGTGAGAGGTGAGCACCGTGGCGAGGTCGACCAGGGTGCGGGCGGGCGACGTGATCGGGATGCCCCGCAGTTCGTCGACATCCTCGTCGCCGAGCCGCTTCGGCCGGTGCAGCTCCACCTTCGCTGGCCCCCTCCGCCCCGCCTGGCCGCGGGTGCTCACCTCGATGCGCGCCCGGTCCGTCGGCCGGATCCCCCACGCCGCCGCGGCGCTCCGATGGCTCAGCACCGCGCCGGGCCCGCAAGCCAGCACTGCCGCCATGCGATGGCCGTCCGCCGACAGCACGCGGTGCCCGACGGCATACACCCCTCGGTGCATGCGGTGAAGCCGGCCGCTCGCCGCACGAAGTTGCACCGCCCGGGCACCGAGGCCAAGCACCTCGAGCTGCCCGAGCGAGACGACACCATGCTGCCGCGTCGCCAGCTCGGCCAGCCGCCGCTCCAGACTGGCCGAGTCGAATTGGCGAAGCTGAGCTTCGCTTTCTCGACTCGGTCGCTCGCCGCGCTCGTCCACCCCACGAGTGTGGGGCGATTCGTGTGACGGATCTAGACGGAGGTGTTGCGGATCTGCGACAGGCCGTCGAAGATCAGGCCGACGCCGGGGAGGTCGCCGGGGGTGGCGGCGAGGTGGCTCCAGGCGACGGTGGCGTCGGGGGCGACGATGACGAGGGCTCGGTTGGTCATGCCGGCGGGCTCGAAGTAGGCGCCGAATGCGCGTGAGACGGCGCCCTTGGGCTCGAAGTCGGAGAGCTGGCCGATCGAGATGCCGAGGTGCTCCTTGAAGGCGCGCTGCGAGTGGAACGCGTCGGTCGAGACGCCGTAGAGCGTCACGCCGGCGGCCGCGAAGTCCTCGAGCGCCTCCTCGTAGACCTGCATCTGATCGGTGCAGACGGAGCTGAAGGCGAAGGGATAGAAGACGAGGACGGTCGTCTTTCCGACCAGGTCCTCGTGCGTGAACCAGCTTCCATCCTCGCGCTTGAGCCGGAACTCCGGAACCGGAGTGCCGGGCGCGATGATGCTCATCGGCGCAGGCCGAGCTCCCGGATGAGCTCGCGGTACCCCTCGAGATCGGAGCGCTGCATGTAGTTGAGCAGGCGACGACGACGGCCGACCAGCATGAGCAGACCGCGACGCGAGTGATGGTCCTTCTTGTGCGAGCGCAGGTGCTCGGTGAGCTCGTTGATGCGCTCCGTGAGCAGCGCAATCTGGACCCGGGTGTTGCCCGTGTCCTTCTCGTCTTTGCCGAACTGCTTGGTGAGCTCGGCCTTGCGCTCCTGCGTCAGCGTCATCGCGACGTGGCAAGGTAGCAGAGTGCCTGCGCCCACCCGTCCCCGCGCGCACGGGCGCTTCCTCGCCGGCGAGGCGGGCGAGCTGGCCGGGGTGAGCGGCACGACCATCGGGCAGTGGGCGCGGCGCGGCCTCATCCGTTCCTCGATCTCCGACGACGATCCGCGCGAGTACAGCGTCGAGGACGTCACCGAGGCGGCCATCGTCCGGGTGCTGCTCGAGCGTGGGATCAGGCATGCCGACCTGCATCGACTGATCGCGCGCCTCACGGCGTACGGCGACTGGCCGCTGAGCCAGGCCGCGCTCGCGACGACCACCGAAAAGCGCCCGAGGATCGTGCTGCGCGAAGACGAGGGCGACTGGGTGCTCTGCCCTCGCGGCTGGCAGAGGCCGGCGGCGCCACTGGCGCTGAAGGACGTGCGCCTGCGGCTGCGCCGAACGGCATGACGCGAGCGAACGCGCCCGCTTCCCTCATTGCCCTGGCCGCGCAGAGGCGGAAACGGCGGCGGAGATCGGCCTAAGGCGCCGCGATGACGCGCGCCTCCTCGACGTCGCGACCCATCTGCTCGATCAACGCATCGACCGACTCGAACCGCTTCTCCCCGCGCAGGCGCTTGAGGAACTCCACCCGCAGCTCGGAGCCGTAGAGATCGCCGTCGAAGTCGACGAGGAACGCCTCGATCAGCTCGCCGCGGCCGGTCACGAACATCGGCCGCACGCCGACGTTCGTCGCCGCCACGTGGATCACGCCGTCCGCGGTCTGCGCCCGGCATGCGTAGACGCCGTGCCCCGGCACCACGTAGCCGTCGCGCGGCACGAGGTTGGCCGTCGGGAAGCCGAGCGTGCGCCCGCGCTTGTCGCCGTCCATCACCTCGCCGCTGAACGTGAACGGCGCCCCGAGGAGCTTGTCCGCGTACTCGACCGCCCCGCCCAGCACGAGCCCGCGGATGTGGCTGGAGGACACGACCTCACCGTCGACCTCCAGCAGCGGCACCACCCGCGTCTGGAAGCGCGAGTCGCCGAGCAGCCGCGCGGTATCACCCGTCGCCTTGTGCCCGAAGCGGAAGTTCTCCCCCACGCTGACGTGCTCGGCCCGGAGCGCCCCCACGAGCACGTCGTCCACGAAGCTGTCGGCCGTCCGCGAGGCGAACTCGCGGTCGAAGGGCACCACGACGACCTCCTCGACCCCCAGCTCGCCGACGAGCTCGACCTTGCGCTCGAGCGGCGTCAGCAGCCGCGGTGCCCCGGCCGTGGACACGACCGCGGCCGGATGCGGCTCGAAGGTGAGCACCGTGTCGGCGCCGCGAATGACCTCGCGGTGACCGAGGTGGACCCCGTCGAAGGTCCCCACGGCGACGCGCCGTGGCCGGGGCTGCGCGTCGGAGAGGTCGGTGATCCTCACCCGCGGAAGCCTACGACGGGCTTGAGCAGGCCGCCCGGACGCGGCTCGGCGATGGCGACGAGACCCTCCCTATCCGCCAGGACGACGTGCTCGTCCAAGGCCTCCCCGGCCACGGTCTGGCCGTGCGCCGCGCGCCAGCCGGCATCCGCGTCGAGCTCGACACGGGGCATGAAGCGCAGCGCGTCGTCGAGCGGCACCACGCGCTCGGGGTGGGCGTCCTCCACGGCGAACGGGCCGATGCGCGTCCGCCGCAGCTCCGTGCAGTACGCGTCGCCCAGATCGGCGATGAGGGAGCGGACATAGGTGCCGGCGGAGCACTCGATGGCGAACCCCGCGCGGTTGCCCTCGCTCCAGAGCAGCTCGAAGCGATACACGGTCACCTCCCTCGGTGCCATCTCGAACTGCTCCCCCGCCCTGGCGCGCTCGTAGGCCTTCCGGCCACTCACTCTCACCGCGGACCAGATGGGTGGGCGCTGCGACAGCACACCGTGCGGCAACGGGAGAGTGAGGTCCGGAACGCGACCGGTCTTCGTGATCTCGCCTTCTGGATCGCCGGTCGTGGAGATCGCCCCGAGCTGAGCGACGACCTCGTAGGTCTTGGGCAGCGCCATGAAGAAGCGTTGGACTCTTCGTGCGCGGCCCACCAGCACGAGCAGCAGCCCCGTCGCGAACGGGTCCAGCGTTCCGGCGTGCCCGGCCTTGCGGAGCCCGAGCGTGCGCCTCGTGGCCAAGGTCAGGTCGTGTGACGTCTTCCCCGCCGGCTTGTCGACGAGGACCAGCCCGTCGGACATTCAGAGCTGATCCGCGACCTGCTTGCGCAGGAAGCCGACGAGCTCCTCCTCGGTCATGTCCGTGGCGAAGCCCGCCGCCTGGCGGTGTCCGCCGCCCCCGCCGGCCCGCGCGATGGCCGAGACGTCGACCGTGCCGTCGGTGGCCCGCAGCGACACCTTGCGCCCGTTCTCCGACGGCAGCTCGCGCGTGAGCGCCGCGACCTTCGTGCCCTCGACGGAGCGCAGGTGGTCGATGATGCCCTCGGAGTAGCTGTCCTCGGCGCCGGCCAGCCGGAAGTCGTCGCGCGACAGGCGCGTGAAGGTCAGGCGGCCGTCGTCGTAGCGCTGCACGTGGCCCAGCGCCCGCGCCAGCAGGTCGAGCTTGGCGTAGGGCATGCCTTCGTACAGGCGCCGGTAGATCTCGTGGACGTCGACGCCGGCGGTGATGAGCTCCGCGGCCATGATGTGTGCGCGCGTGCCGGTGTTCTCGTACATGAACTTGCCGGTGTCGGTGACGAGCCCGACGTACAGGGCCTCGGCGATCTCGGGCGTCGCCTCGACCCCGAGCGCGCGCATCAGGTCCCACACGATCTCCGCCGTGCACGAGGCGTCCTCGACCACATGGTTGACGGTCCCGAAGCGGGTGTTGTCGTGGTGGTGGTCGATGTTGAGGATGTGCGCCTCTTCGCGCTTGAAGGCGCTGATCGGGTTGCGGTCGATGTTGCCGCAGTCCAGGAAGACGATCGTGCGCTCGTCGAGGTCGGTCGGGAGCGTGCTCTGCAGGCCGTCGAACTCGAAGAAGCGGTACTCGTAGGGCAGCGGGAACTCGTCGGCGGCCATGAACATGACCGAGTCCTTGCCGAGCGCGAGCAGCACGAGGTGCGTCGCCACGAGCGACCCGAGGGCGTCGCCGTCGGGGTTCTCGTGCGTGACGAGGACGAAGCGCGAGCCGTCGCGCAGCTCGTCGAGGACCTGGGCCCTGGTGTCCGACTCGATCGCGCTCAATCGAGGCGCTCCACGTCGTGCAGAAGCCGTTCCACTCGCTGAGCGCGCTCGGCGGTGTCGTCGTGGATGAACTGCAGCGTCGGCGTGTTCTTCAGGCGCAGCTCCGTGCCGACACGGCCTTGGAGGAACCCATGGGCCGAGCGCAGGCCTTCGAGGGAGCCCTCGATGGCCGCAGCGTCGCCGAGGACGCTCACGTACACGCGAGCGTGGCGCAGGTCGGGGCTGGTCTTGACGTCCGTGACGGTGACGAATCCCACGCGTGGGTCCTTCAGATCATGGGTGAACGCGTCGCTGAGGACCTCCCTCACCGCCTCGTTGACCCGCCGCATCCTCTCCGTGCTCATCCTATCCCTCCCGCATCTTCGAACGACGTGAGGCTGCGCTCGACGCGCACCCCCTCGGGGAAGCGGCTGCCGAGCCATGCCTCGACGTGATCGGTCGCCTGCTGGAGCTGCTTGAGAGACCCGCTCGTCAGCGCGCCGGCGAGCACCGAGCGCTGCCACGTGTCCTGCCCGTCGACCTCCGAGACCGCCACGCCCAGGCGCGTGTGGAGCTGCGCCTTGACCGAGGAGAGCTCCTTGCGCTTGGACTTCAGGCTCCCGGCCTCGGGGAAGTGCAGGTGGATGAGCAGCAGGGCGACGTACGCGTGAGACACGTCCGTACGACGGTAGCGTGCGACCGTGTGCGCTCCCTAAACGACGTCGCCGTCTAGCTCAGCGCGCGCTCGACCTGGCGGGTCTCGTAGACCTCGAGCACGTCGCCTTCCTTCACGTCCTGGTAGTTGGTCAGGACGATGCCGCACTCGTAGCCGCTGGCCACCTCGCGCACGTCGTCGTCGAAGCGCTTGAGCGAATCGATCGTCGTGTCGTAGATGACGGTGCCGTCGCGGACCAGGCGGACCTTGGCGCCGCGGCGGACGGTGCCGTCGGTGACGTAGCAGCCGGCGATCGTGCCCACGCGCGAGGCGCGGAAGGTCTGGCGCACCTCGACGGTGCCGACGGTCTCCTCGACCTCCTCGGGGGCGAGCATGCCCGTCATGGCGTCGCGCAGGTCCTCCAGCGCGCGGTAGATGACCGAGTAGGTGCGGATCTCCACGCCCTCGCGGTCGGACACGGCGCGCGCATCGCCCACCGGGCGGACGTTGAAGCCCAGGACCACGGCGTCGGAGGCCGCGGCGAGCATGACGTCGGACTCGGTGATGCCGCCCACGCCGGAGCTGATGATGTTGACGTGGATCTCGTCCTGCGGGAGCTTGGCGATCTCGTCTTCGAACGCCTCCAGCGAGCCGGAGACGTCGGCCTTGAGCACGAGGTCGAGCTCCTGGACCTCGCCCTCCTGGATGCCCTTGAAGATGTCCTCGAACGAGACCTTGCGCCCGGAGCGGCGCGCCTGAGCCTCGTTGCGCAGCCGGATGCCGCGCTCGTTGGCCTGCTGGCGTGCGGCGCGGTCGTTGTCGGTGACGCG
>DAITAN010000144.1:0-6194 GCA_036824235.1 Gaiellaceae bacterium
GGCGCGGCGACGACGCCAACGTCCAGGCCGGCCAGGACGCGCTGGCACACCGCGCGCGCATGAACGGCGCCGCGCGGGACGGGAGCTACACGTCCGACCTGGAGAAGGTGCCGACCGCGGTCTAGCGGTACTGGCGGCCCGAGAAGCGCTCGAGCTTGTCGAGGGCGTGCTGCGCCTCGATGCGGCGCACCGTGCCCGAGCGCGAGCGCATGACGATGGAGTCCGTCATGGCGCCTCCCGGGGTGAAGCGGACGCCGCGTAGGAGCGCGCCGTCCGTGACGCCCGTGGCAGCGACGAAGACGTTGTCCCCGCCGACCAGGTCGTCGGTCGTGAGCACGCGGTCGGGGTCATAGCCGCCGTCGACGAGGGTCTGCCGCTCCTCGTCGCTTCGGGGCCAGAGGCGACCCTGGACGACGCCGCCCAGAGACTTCACCGCCGCGGCGGCGATGACACCCTCGGGCGTCCCGCCGATCCCCATCATCAGGTCGACGCCCGTGCCCGGCCGCGCGGCTGCGATCGCCGGCGCGACGTCGCCGTCGGTGATGAGGTTCACTTTCGCGCCCGCCTCGCGGACGCTCTCGATGATGCCCAGGTTCCGCTCCCGCTCGAGGATGACAACGGCGATCTCGCTCGGCCGCACGCCCTTGGCCTTCGCGGCGGCCTCGACGTTCTCGCCGGGCGAAGCGTCGATCGAGAGGACGTCCGCGACCGCCTCGCCCCCGACCAGCTTGTCCATGTAGACGGCCGCGCCGGGGAAGAACATCGATCCTCGCTCGGAGACGGCGATGACGGCGATCGCGTTCGGCTGGCCGACGGAGGTGAGCCGCGTCCCCTCGAGCGGGTCGACAGCCACGTCCACCTCGGGCGGCTGGCCGTTGCCGACCTCCTCGCCGTTGTAGAGCATCGGCGCCTCGTCCTTCTCCCCCTCGCCGATGACGACGACCCCGCTCATCGAAACGGTGTCGAGCATCGCCCGCATCGCGTCGACGGCCGCCTGGTCGGCGGCCATCTTGTCGCCCCTGCCGATCCACCGACCCGTGCCGAGCGCGGCGGCCTCGGTCACGCGGACGAGCTCGAGGGCGAGGTTCCGGTCGGGAACGGAGCCGTCAGCCACGGCAGCATCCTACGACACCACCAGACTAGGATCTCGCTCACCGACCGAAGGGAGCGGCGCTGACTCTCAGCCAGCTGGCCGTGACGGTGACGGTCCTCGCCGTGCTCGGCCTCGTGGCGAGCCGCTTCGGCCTTTCCGCCATCCCGGCATATCTCCTGGCCGGGCTCCTGCTCGGGCCCAACGAGCCGGAGGCGCTGGCGATCATCAAGCCCTCCGAGGTGACGGAGTTCGTCGCCCAGCTGGGCGTCATCTTCCTGCTCTTCTTCCTCGGCCTCGAGTTCACGCTGGAGCGGTTCAGACGCAGCAGCATGCATCTCGGGATCGGTGGGACGATCGACTTCGTCGTCAACGCGGGGCTCGGCCTGGTCGTCGGCGTCGTGGCGTTCGGGTTCACGTTCCCGGCCATCGTCCTCGCGGGCGCGATCTACGTCTCCTCGTCGGCCGTGGCCGTCAAGGGGCTGATCGACTTCCGGCGGCTGGCCGACGACGAGACCGACCTCGTGCTCGCGATCCTGATCGTCGAGGACATCGTGATCGCGTTCGTCCTCGCCTTCGCGGGCGGAGGCGGCGGCGAGCTCATGGACTCGCTCGAGCTCGCGGCGAAGGCGATCGGCTTCATCGCAGGCTCACTGGCCGCATCGCGCTGGCTCGCGCGGCCGATCGACCGGCTCCTGGACGCGATGCCGCGCGAGTTCTTCCTCCTCTTCACGTTCGCGCTGCTGATCGGGATGAGCGCGTTGGCCCACGAGCTCGGGCTCTCCGAGGCGATCGGGGCCCTGATGGCGGGGATCATCCTCTCCGGCACGTCCGCGCGCGCCGAGATCGAGGAGGGATTTCTCAGCTTCCGCGACGTTTTCGCAGCGCTCTTTTTCTTCGTGTTCGGGCTCTCGATCGACGTCGATGCGCTCGGCTCGCTCGGCTGGCTGATCGCGCTGGCGGTCGTTCTGACCGTGATCGGCAAGGTCGGAGGGACGTACGCCGCCGGGAGGGTCGGCGGCTTCACGCGGCGCCAGAGCTTCAACGCGAGCTCGGCGATGGTGGCCCACGGCGAGTTCACCGTCATCCTCGCCCAGGTCGCCCTGGCGAACCCGGCGATCTCCATGTCCGCGCGGCGCGACCTCGTCGCCTTCGCCGGGCTCTACGTCCTCGCCACCTCGATCATCGGCGTCGTGCTCATGAAGGAGTCGAAGCGCATCGGACGCAGGCTCTTTCCCACCCCACCTAGACTGAATCCCGAAGGAGGGACACATGGCCCGCGAGCTCCGTGAGACGCGCCTTCCCGGCGTCGGCGTCAAATACACGGCCTTCACCTCGCACGGAGGCAGGCTGACCGTGATCATGCACAACGAGGGCCAGCGCGAGATCTACTGGTTCCGTCACACCGACGACGAGGAGCCCCAGGCGGTCATCCAGCTCGAGGACGACGAGGCGCGCCAGCTCGGCGCGATCATCGGCGGCGCCTACGAGCGCCCGAAGATCGTCGAGGAGCTCGAGATGGCCTTCGGCGAGCTCGCCATCGAATGGGTGGTCGTTCCCGACACGAGCCCCGCGATCGGGAAGACCCTCGCGGAGTGCGCCTTCCGCCAGCGCACCGGGATCACGATCATCGCCATCCTGCGAGAGCCGGAGCCGGTCGCGGGCGCCCAGCCCGGCGACGTGGTGCACAAGGGCGACACGCTCGTCACGGTCGGCAAGCTTGGCCAGTACCCGGCCTTCCGCAAGCTCCTCGCCGAGGGGCCGTTCTAGCCCACGCCGACGGACTCGACGGCGAGGATGTTGCCGTCCGGGTCCCGGCACCAGGCTGCGCGCACGTCACCGACGGTCGCGATCCCATTCTCGGTCTTCAGATCGGGCAGGTCGTACTCCTCGAACGCGACGCCACGCTCCGTGAGGGTCGCGACGACCTCGTCGAGGTCCGCGACTCGGAAGCCGGCGACCGTGTGCCGGCTCTGCCCCGCTCCGATGCTTTCATAGACGAGTAGCGTGCCGTCACCGGCCTCGAACTCGGCCTCCCGGTTCTCAGGCAGGTCGCTGCGGCGTTCCTTGAGCCTGAGCCCGAGCGTGTCGCCGTAGAACCGGACGGCGGCCTCGACGTCCGACACCGGGACGATGGCCGTGATTCGCGCCTGCGTCAGCATGGCTTGCCTCCTCTGCGGGGTTGCTTCGCCAGGCGAGGATACGCCGAGGGCGGCCCGAAGGCCGCCCTCTGACGGTACGGAAGCGCTCAGAGCTACGAAACGTAGACGGGCTCGAGCTCGCGGGTCCGCTCGTAGGTGGGCCGGAGGCCGGCCAGCTTGCCGAGGGCAGCGCCGCTGACGAGCGCGGCCTTCTGCGCGAACGCCGGGACGTGCGGGAGGCGGACGTCGTCGAAGTGCGCGTTGGCGATGACGGCGAGGCGGAGCGGGCTCGGCATGCCCTTCTTGTTCGTCTTGCCGTCAGCGGCGAGGGCGAACATCGTCTCGAGGAAGCGCTCGAACTGGAGGGCCGGGCGAACTTCGCAGCGGAAGCGGGCGCATGTGTCGCCGGCGTTGCGGAAGCTGTGCACCGTGCCCGGCTCGACGGTGACGACCTCTCCGGGACCGGCGACGACCTTCGTGCGTCCGTGACGGAACTCGAGCGTGCCCTCGAGCACCTCGAAGCGCTCGCTCTGGTACGGGTGGACGTGCGCGGCGGCGACGGCGCCGTCAGGGACGACGGTGACCTCGATCTCGACGAGCTCGCCGTCGGTCTCGGCGGCGGTCTGGAGGAAGCGAATCTTCTCGCCGGTCACGGGGTTCTCGATCGTCTTGCCGGCGCGGATGGAGGTGGTCATCGAGTTCATGTGGTTGGCTCCTTGGGGGCTCGGGTTGAAGTGATCTCAACCTTGAGGCACGGCGGGCCGCCCTCACACGGGGGCAACTCGTCTCTTCGCCTGAGGAGAACCGGCGTCCGGAGCGTGCGGTTACCCGCACGCCGGGGCGCTACATTCGGTCGGGAGCGTCGACCCCGACGAGGTCGAGACTGCGGGCGATCACGGCCTTCACGGCGGTCACGAGGGCGAGCCTGAAGGGCTGCACGTCGCTCTCGAGAACGCGGTGATGGTGATAGAAGCGGTGGAAGTCGTCGGCCAGGCGGATGGCGTACGTGGGGAGCGCCTGCGGGCTCCGGCGCTCGGCCGCCTCCGCGACGACGGTCGGGAACTCCGCCAGCCGCTTGACGAGGTCGCGCTCCTCGGGCGCGATCTCGGGCGGCGCCTCCGCCGCGCGGCTGGCGCCCTCGGCGCGGGCGAGGATCCCCGCGATCCGCGCGTGTGCGTACTGGACGTAGTAGACGGGGTTCTTCTCGCTCTTCTCGCGCGCGAGATCGACGTCGATCGTGATTGCCTGGTCGGGCCCCCGAGAAGCCAGATACCACCGGGCCGCGTCCACCCCGACCTCATCCATGAACTCGTCGAGCGTGACCACGTCGCCGCGGCGCTTGGACATCTTGACGACGTCCCCGCCCCGCGTGAGGTGTACGAGCTGGTAGAGGATCACCTCGACGCGCTCGGGGTCGTAGCCGAGCATCTGCGCGACGATGCGGTACCAGCCGCGGACGCCGTGATGGTCGGCGCCGAGGACGTAGATCGCACGGTCGAAGCCGCGCTCGAGCTTGTCCCGCAGGTAGACGATGTCCGCGGCCTCGTAGGTCGGCAGGCCGCCCCGCTCCGCCGACCGGATCAGAACCCTGTCCTTCTCGTCGCCGAGCGCGGTGGAATGGATCCAGAGCGCACCGTCGTGCTCGTACGTGTCCAGCCGGTCGAGCAGCTCCGGCAGGTGCGAGGCCAGCTCGCTCTGGAGCGCCCAGGAGTCGAAGTGGATGCGGAAGCGCTCGAGGCTCTGCTCGATCTGGCGCAGCATGGGCGGCACCGGGTCCTCGTCGAGGGCCGCGAGCTCCTCGATGTATTCGCCCGAGTAGCCGTCCTCCGGAGTCGCGTCGCCGCGGCGCGCGGCGTCGACCGAGGCGCGGAAGCGGTCGATCTGCGACCCGGCGTCGTTGTAGTAGTACTCGCGCTCGACCTGGTGGCCTGCGAAGGCGAGGAGCCGCGCCACGGAGTCGCCGTAGGCGCCGTTGCGCGCCGACGCGACCGTGATCGGCCCCGTCGGGTTCGCGCTCACCATCTCGACCTGCACGCGCTCGGGCGTCTCGGCCAAGCCTCGTCCGTAGTCGAGCCCGGCGGCGACGACCTCTCCCAGTGCCTCGCCGAACCACGTGGGGGCGAGCCAGAGATTGACGAAGCCGGGCGGCGCAGTCTCGGCGCGCTCGATGCCCGAGATAGACGTCGCCATTGCCGCGATGTCGGCCGCAATCTCGAGCGGCGGGCGCTTCTGAATCCCGGCCAGGCGCAGCGCGACGTTCGTGGCGTAGTCGCCGTGGTCGGCGCTCGCCGGGCGCTCGAGCGCCACCGGCGCGCCCGCAGCGCGGCCCAGCTCGTCCTCGAGCCGGCGGAGCGCCGTCCGCGTCGTATCACTCACCTCCATCCCCTATATCGTAGGGAGCCGTGGAGGACGAGCCCCGAGAGCGGCAGCTCAACATCCATCTCGACCCGGAGAACCTCGCCGGCGTCTATGCGAACTTCGCCAACGTCAGCTTCTCCGACTACGAGTTCACGGTCACGTTTGCGCGGATCGACCACGAGGTGGAGGACGGCGACGTCCCGGGCGTCGTGGTCAGCCGGGTGAACATGTCACCGCGCTTCCTGCGGGAGCTCCTGGATGCCATGAACGACAGCTGGTCGAAGTGGTCGACCCGCGAGGGCATCAGGAACCTCCCGGAGCAGACGTCCGAAGACGTCTGAGCTCCTCGGCCATCGCGATCCGTTCCATGGGTGTTGGATGCGTGCCGAGCCAGAACGTCACCCACGCGGGAGGATCCGGGTCGGAGAGGCCTGTGGTCACGAACCGCTGGTCGAGCGAGACGGCGCTCTCCGGATCCTCGGTCGTACGTAGCGCGATCCAGTCCGCCTCCGCCTCGTAGCGGCGCGAGACGGCGTTGGCGAGCGGCTGCGTGACGAGCACGTAGGCGAAAGCGATCGCCAGGCCGAGCGGGACGAGCCGCGGCT
>DAITAN010000145.1:0-6193 GCA_036824235.1 Gaiellaceae bacterium
AGAAAAGGATCAGGACGTGGCCAGCGACCGGAAGTCCGCTGGCGAAGGCCGCAGTCGCCGGGCCGGGTGACGTCGACCGCGCGGTCGACGCTGCTCGCGCCGCGCTCGAGGGCGCCTGGGGGAAGACGCCGCCGAACGAGCGGTCGCGTCTCCTGCACGCGCTCGCCGATGCGATCGTCGCCAACCGCAAGGAGCTGACCGAGCTCGAGACGCGCAATGTCGGCAAGGCGGTGAGCTCGTCGAAGCCCGAGGTGATCGTCGCCGCGGAGAGCTTCCGCTACATGGCCTCTGCGATCGGCTCGATCGAGGGCGGCACGCGGCCGATCGGCGGCTCGATCCTCACGTACACGCTCAAGGAGCCGGTCGGCGTCTGCGGTCAGATCGTCCCCTGGAACTACCCGATCATGCTCGCCGGCTGGAAGCTCGCGCCTGCGCTCGCGGCCGGCTGCACCGTCGTCCTCAAGCCGGACGCCGCCACGCCGCTGACCGCGCTGCGGATCGCCGAGCTCGCAGTCGAGGTCGGGATCCCCGCGGGCGTGCTCAACGTCGTCCCGGGCGACGGGCCGACCACCGGCGCCCACCTCGTCTCGCATCCCGGCGTCGACAAGGTCTCCTTCACCGGCTCCACGGCGACGGGCTCCGAGATCATGCGGCTCTGCGCCGACCCGGTGAAGCGCGTCTCGCTCGAGCTGGGCGGGAAGAGCCCGGCGATCGTGTTCGCCGACGCCGACCTCGACGACGCGATCGCCTCGACCGCCTACGGCATCTACTACGCCGCCGGGCAGAGCTGCGACGCGCGCTCGCGCCTCCTCGTGGAGCAGTCCATCTACGACGACGTCGTGAATCGCGTCGCCGAGAAGGCCGGCGCGGTCCGCGTCGGCGACCCGCTCGATCCCGAGACCCACATGGGCTCCCTGATCTCGCTCGCCCACCGCGACAAGGTGCACGGCATGGTCGAGACCGGCCGCGGCGAAGGCGCCGAAGTCGTCGCAGGCGGCGAGCCGACCGAGGGCGACGGCGCGTTCTACCCGCCGACGGTGCTCGCGGGAGTCGCCGGCGAACAGACGGTCGCGCAGGAGGAGATCTTCGGCCCGGTGATCGCGGTCATCCCCTTCGAGGACGAGAAGGACGCCGTGCGGATCGCCAACGACGTCCGCTACGGGCTCGTCGCCACGGTGTGGACCGGCGACCCGGCCCGCGGCCACCGCCTGGCGCGGAGCATCAAGTCGGGCACGTTCACGATCAACCTCCCGTACGGCGCGTTCCCCGGCGTGCCCTTCGGCGGCTACAAGCAGTCCGGCTTCGGCCGCGAGCAGGCGCTCGAGACGCTCCAGATGTACCTGGAGACGAAGAGCGTCCTCCTCTCGACGGGCGCGCGTCCGTCGAATCCCTGGGGCCTGTAGCTCCTTAGCGCTTGAGGACGAGCAGGGCGCCCGCGGCAAGCAGGGCGAGCCCCGCGATGCGCGCCGGTGTGACCGGGATCTTCTCCAGGCCGAAGAGGCCGAAGGCGTCGATGAGCACGCCCATGGCGAGCTGCCCCGCGATCAGAAGCCCGATGGTGGCGAACGTCCCGATGCGCGGCGCCGTGAACGTGATCGACGTGACCACGATTGCGCCCATGACCCCGCCGAGCCAGAGCCACGGCGGCTCGCGGAAGCCGGCGCCGACGCCGGCGAAGGTCTGCCGTGCGACGAGCAGGACCCCACAGACGATCAGCGCTGCGCCGAGCGACCCGAATGCGGTCGCCTCGAGCACGCCGATGCGCTTTCCCAGGGCGCCGCTGACCGCGACCTGGATCGAGCCCGCGAGGCCGGCCACGAGCGAGAAGACAACCGCAACGGACGTCGCGGACACGGCGGCGAGGATAACGCCCGGGATTGGGCCGCGGGGGCCAAGGTGATCTCGCGAGGCCGGGAGTAGACTCGATCGATGGCACTCCAGGAGCGCAGCGCGACCGACGAGCTGCTCAGGGCCCGGGCCCGCTATGTCGCCGCCGGGGTGTCCACGCCGCCCCTCGTGGTCGCCCGCGCCGATGGCGCGCAGATCGAGGACACGGACGGCAAGACCTACATCGACTTCGCGGGCGGGCTCGGCTGCCAGAACACTGGACATCGCCTTCCCGCCGCGGTTGCGGCCATCCACGAGCAGGTCGACCGCTACCTCCACCAGTGCTTCATGGTCGGGATGTACGAGCCATACCTCGACGTCTGCCGGCGGCTCGCGGAGCTCTCGCCCTGTCGCGGCGACGAGCAGAAGAGCCTGCTCCTGAACTCCGGCGCCGAGGCGGTCGAGAACGCGGTCAAGATCGCGCGCGCCGCCACGGGACGACCGGCCGTCGTCGTCTTCGACCAGGCCTTCCACGGCCGGACTCTGCTGACCATGACCATGACGAGCAAGGTCGTCTACAAGCGCGGCTTCGGGCCTTTCGCGCCGGAGATCTACCGCGCCCCCGGCCCCTACCCGTACCGCGGCGTCGACACGGACGACGCGATCGCCGGGCTCGAAGCGCTCTTCAAGTCCGAGGTCGATCCGGAGGCGGTGGCCTGCGTCGTGCTCGAGCCCGTCCAGGGCGAAGGCGGATTCATCCCGATGCCGCGCCACTTTCCTCCGCGCCTACGCGAGGCGTGCGACCGCCACGGGATCCTCTACGTCGACGACGAGGTGCAGAGCGGCGTCGGGCGGACGGGGCCGATGTGGGCGATCGAGCACTACGGCGTCGAGCCCGACCTCCTGGTCTCCGGGAAGTCGCTCGGCGGCGGCCTTCCGCTTGCGGGAGTCACCGGGCGCGCGGAGGTCATGGACGCGGTCGGGCCGGGCGGGCTCGGCGGCACGTTCGGAGGGAATCCCGTCGCGTGCGCGGCGTCGATCGCCGTTCTCGACGAGGTGGCGGGCGAGTCCTTCCAGAGGCGGGCGCGCGAGCTCGGCGAGTTCATCCGCATGGCCCTCGACGGAATTGCCCAGCGGGTCAGCGCCGTGGGCGAGGTTCGCGGTCTCGGGCCGATGCTGGCCCTCGAGCTCGTCGACGACCGGGCGACGAAGGCGCCTGCGGGCGAGCTGGCGGCCGAGACAGTGGCCCGTGCCCGCGAGCGCGGCCTCATCCTGCTTTCCTGCGGGCTGTACGGGAACGTGGTCCGGATCCTCGTCCCCCTGATCATCGCCGACGACGATCTCGAGCGCGGTCTCGAGATCCTGGAGGAGTCTCTTGCGGGCGCCGGGACGTAACACCACTGCCTGCGGCCAAGCGTGGACGGAAGGTCTGCGGAGAGCCCAGCTCCGCTGACCGACCTCTGCGGACGCGGCGTCGCCGCCGCCTCAGTCGATGCTGGGGCGGCGCGTCGCCGCATGGTCTGAACCCGCTCTCCCGGCCCCTCGGCGTGCGCCCGCGGCCGGAATCGGGAATCCTTCGCGGGCGACAGCGACGACGCGAGGGAAGGGAGAACGTTGGTCAGGGTCTTCATGGTCTACGAGCAGGAGCCGGACGCCGAGCGCTACGAGCAGCACGCGGAGCTGTGCCGGCAGGTGCCGGGCGGGACGTTCCGCCACGGCAAGGTCTTCGGCGCGCCGATGGGCGAGCCGCGCTTTCCGTACTACGCCGAGTGGGAGTTCCTGGACCGCGACGCCTTCAAGGCCGCCGCGCGCACCGACGAGTTCATGGCGACCGGCAAGGACGCGATGGAGATGGGCGTGCCGTTCCACGTCCACTTCGCCGACGTCGAATGACCGAGCCCTCCTACCCGGCGCCGCGCGACCCCTCCGAGCTCGGGCTCGAGGCGATCGTCTACGAGAAGGCGCCCCCGCGGGCGACGATCACGCTCAACCGGCCCGAGGTCCTCAACGCGTTCGACTTCCGCATGCTGCGGGAAATCGCGCGTGCCTGCGAGGACGCCTCGTGGGACGACGCCATCCGCGTCGTGGTGGTGACCGGCGCGGGGCGGGCGTTCTGCGTGGGCGCCGACCTGAAGGCGTGGAGCCGCGACTACCTCGGCAAGCCTGACGAGTACTGGAAGTGGTTCGGCGCGTTCAAGGACGCCCACGACCGGATGCGCGAGATCGGCAAACCCACTGTGGCGCGTATCAACGGTGTCTGTGTGGGCGGCGGAAACGAGCTCCAGATGGCGTGCGACCTCTCCGTCATCGCCGACGACGCGTACATCCGCCACGTCGGCCCTCAGCACGGATCCGTCCCGGCCGGCGGCGCCACCCAGTGGCTCCCGATCATGGTCGGCGAGCGCCGCGCGCGCGAGATCATCCTCCTCTGCGAGGAGATCCCGGCGCGGAAGGCCGAGGAGTGGGGGCTCGTGAACCGTGCAGTGCCGGCGGCCGAGCTCGACGCGACGGTCGACGAGCTGGTCGAGAAGCTCGCCGCCAAGCTCCCGCAGACGGTGCGCTACACGAAGCAGCAGCTGAACTTCTGGCGCGACCTGGCCTGGCACGAGACGATCAACCACGCGCGCGACTGGCTCGCCCTCTCGATGGCGACCGAGGAGCCGAAGGAAGCGGTTCGGAAGTTCGTCGAGGGTAAAGAGTGAGCGTCGTCCTCGTCGAGCGGGAGCCCCCGGTCGGGATCGTCTTGCTCAACCGCCCGGAGGCCCTGAACGCTCTCAACGACGAGGTCATGGGCACGCTCGTGGACGCGCTTCTCGAGCTGGACGAGGACGAGGCGATCCGCTGCATCGTGCTCGGCGGCTCCGAGAAGGCGTTCGCGGCCGGCGCGGACATCGGCCAGATGGCCGAGGCGAGCGCGATGGACATGTACGAGGCGCGCCGTATCGACCGCTGGGACGCGATCCGGCGGATCCGCACGCCGCTCGTGGCGGCCGTCTCCGGCTTCTGCCTGGGGGGCGGCAACGAGCTCGCCATGGCGTGCGACCTGATCGTCGCGTCGGAGACCGCGCGCTTCGGCCAGCCCGAGACCGGCCTCGGGATCATCCCCGGCGCCGGCGGGACACAGCGCCTCACCCGCGCGATCGGCAAGGCCAAGGCGATGGACGTCATCCTCTCCGGCCGCTTCCTGACCGCCGAGGAGGCCGAGCGCGCCGGGCTCGTCGCCCGCGTGGTGGCGACGGAGGCCTGGCTCGAGGAGGCGAAGGCGGTCGCGCGGGCGATCGCGGAGAAGGGCCCGATTGCACAGCGCCTGGCGAAGGAGTCCGTCAACAGGGCGTACGAGTCGACCCTGGAGACCGGCCTCGACTACGAGCGCAAGGCGCTTTACCTCGCGTTCGCGTCCGAGGACGCCCGCGAGGGCCTGACGGCCTTCACCGAGAAGCGCAAGCCGGACTTCAAGGGCCGCTAGGGCGCTAGACCTCGAGCTCGACCGGGACGAGCCGGACTTCGATCCGGTTCCCCTCGCGCAGCACGGTCGCGGTCACGCTCGCGCCGATCAGCTCGCCGGTCATCAACCGCTGGAGGTCGTCGACGCCCTCGACCGGCGTCTCGTCGACGGCGACGATCAGGTCCTCCCGGCGAAGCCCGGCCTTGGCGGCGGGGCTGCCGTCGACCACGTCGACCACCTCGACGCCTGTCGTGCGATCGAGCTCGCGCGCGAGCCTCGGCGGCAGCGGCCTGGAGCCGCCCGCGATCCCGAGGTAGGCGCGGATGAACCGTCCGTCCCGCATGAGGGCGCCGATGATCCTGCGCGTCGTCGCGTTGATGGGCACGGCGAGGCCCAGCCCCACTCCGGCCACCGCGGTGTTGATTCCGACGACGGAGCCCCGCCCGTCGGCGAGCGCCCCTCCCGAATTCCCTGGGTTGAGCGCGGCATCGGTCTGGATGACGTTCTCGACGATGCGGCCGGCGGCCCGGGAGCTCACCGGCAGCGAGCGTCCGAGGGCCGAGACGACACCGGCGGTCACTGAGCCCGCGAAGCCGTTCGGGTTGCCGATGGCGACGACCAGCTGGCCGACGCGGAGACTCTCGGCGTCGCCGAGAACGGCCGGCTCGAGCCCCGCAGCGTCCGAGCGCAGGACGGCGAGGTCGGAGAGCGGGTCGGCGCCGACGACCTCGGCCCGAACCTCGCGGCCGTCCACGAAGGAGGCATCGACTGTTCCGTCAGTCCCGGCGACCACGTGTGCGGAGGTGAGCATGAAGCCGTCCGGCGTGATGACGACGCCGCTTCCGCCACCGGTCGCCAGCCGCCCGCCGCGGACGCGCCGCGCGACGCGCAGGTTCGCGACCGAGGGGGAGAGGAGCTCTG
>DAITAN010000146.1:0-6112 GCA_036824235.1 Gaiellaceae bacterium
GGGCCGGCGCGGGCGCCGTCCTGCTCATGGACGAGCTCGACCGCGCGGACGACGAGTTCGAGGCGTTCCTGCTGGAGGTGCTCTCGGACTTCACCGTCACCGTGCCCGAGCTGGCGACGATTGCGGCCGAGGAGCCACCGGCGGTCGTGATCACGTCGAACCGCACGCGCGAGCTCCACGACGCCCTCAAGCGGCGCTGCCTCTACCACTGGATCGACTTCCCCGACGTCGAGCGGGAGGCGGAGATCATCCGGCTGCGCGCGCCGGGCGTGGAGGAAGCGCTGGCGCGGTCGGTGGCGGAGACGGTGTCGCGGCTCCGCGCGCTCGATCTCGTCAAGCGCCCAGGCGCCGCAGAGGCGATCGACTGGGCACAGGCGCTGTCCCTGCTGGGCGCGTCGTCGGTGGACGGCGAGGCCGGACGCGAGACGCTCGGCGCCGCGGTGAAGAACCGCGAGGACCAGGCCCGGGTCGAAGCGTCCTGGGCCGAGCTCGTCGACTAGGGCGTCGGCAGCCAGGCGGGCGCTGTGCCCGTGCCCATCGGGGTGACTTGCGTCTGGCGGCTGCCCAGGATGCTCATCGACCAGATGGCTGTCTCGGAGAAGTCGCCGTACCGAACGAAGACCACCGTTTCGTTACCGGGGGAGACTCGCGGATGGTCCAGGAGAGGGAAGGCGGTTGCCAAGGGGGTCGGCAACCCGTCAGGCACGACAGCGCCATAGATGCGCGGTGCACAGTCGAAGAACTCGCACGGGAACCCCGCGAAGACGAGGGCGCCACCCACGCCCGACAGCCAGTCGAAGTCGAAGACCTGCGGAAGGCATTCGGGCCGTGTTTGGCGCGTCACGTTCGTCCCGTCGAGGTTCATCGAGTAGATGTCGGCGCACGGTGTCCCGCCCTGCGAGACGAAGGAAACGCCCGCGGCGTCGGGATTCCACCTCCAGGCCTCGATCACCGCGAAGTCGTGACCCACGGGCTCCGGCAATGCAGTCGGAAGCGAGCCGTCCGCGTTCACGACGTAGAGAGCTCCTTCCGACCTCAGGAGGATGCGCGTGCCGTCGGGCGACCAGTCCGGCCCTTCCCCGGCGTGGAGGAACGACTCGTTGCCGCCGTTCGAGTCGGCGACGTAGACACCGCTCGTCGAATACGGCCTGACGCTCGTGTAGGCGATCCTCGCTCCGTCCGGCGAGGCTTCGACGTCGAGGTCGAACTCCGGCGTGAGGACGCGCCTCGCCATCGCTGAGCCGTCGGACGGCCTCGTGTAGATCGCCGTCACCTCCTGCGTATCGCCCCCGGGGAAGGCTGCGGTGCGTGTCCTCGTGAACGAGACGAAGGAGCCGTGCGGAGACCACGAGGGAGCAGCCGCGTCCGGGACAAGTTGATGCTTGTTCCTCCCGTCGGCGTCCATCACCCAGACGTCGCCGACGAACCCGCGCGTGTACGCGATCCTCGTGCCCCCCGGCGACCACGCCGGCGCGTACTCGTCTGCCCTGGACTGCGTCAGACGACGGCGGTCTGTCCCGTCGGCTCGCATCGAATAGATGTCGCCACCGAGCGCGAAGACGATCCTCTTTCCGTTGGGCGACCAGTCGGCGTCCTCCCCTGCGGCAAGGAGCTGAAGGCCCGTGCCGTCGGTGCGTATCCGGTGGAGCAGGGACTCTCGAGTGAACACGATCCAGGCTCCGTTCGGCGACCAAGCCGGGCTCCAGTCCTCGGCAGCACCGCGCGTGAGCCGCCTGCGTCCGGTTCCGTCCCGGTTCAAGAGGACGATGTCCAGGTGATGGGAGAGCGCCAGGCGGCGCCCTCCGGGTGCCCAATCCGGGTCCAGGGACGGGCCTCCCTCTGAGTGAGGCCGGCTGACGCCCAGCGATCGAACGTCGCTGCCGTCTCGATCCATCACCCACCCGCCGAAGGACGTCCCGGACGAGCCGTTGAAGGCGAACCGGGCGCCGTCCGGTGACCACACCGCGCCAAACCCCGCCGGGGCGCGGTGCGTCACGGGCGTCCTGCCGGTCCCGTCTGCATTCATGACGTGGATCTCCGAGGCCGGGCGGGTCGACACGAAGACGATCCGGTCGTCCGCCTGTGCGCCCACCTCGGCCGCGCCGCCGGCCAGGACGACGACCGCGATCGCGAACGCGCGCGCACCGCGCATCGGCTAGCCCTCGAGCCGGTCGGCGACGGTCCCGACGAGTCGCTGGGTCTCGTCGGCCGGGAACGGCGTCACGAAGCTGAAGGTGGTCAGGCTGCCGATGGTTCGCCCCTCCACCAGGCCGATGAACTCCATGAAGGCGGACACCGGCGCCCCGTCGACCTCGAGGGGGATCTCGAAGCGGACCGCGGCGTTCTCCTCGGCCGCTGGATCCCCTAGGGAGACCTCTTCTGCCGAGACCTCCCCGATCTCGATCTCGACGTCGTTCTCCTCCTCGGCCAGCCCCTCCGCGAAGACGTCTCCGAAGCAGGCGGGGAGCTCGTCGCTCAGGAGCGCCTCACGGCCGCCTTCGAACGCCTCTCGGGCCTCCTCCTCGGTTCGGTAGACGCTTGCCTCGGAGCTGACCCACGCGGAGTCGGTCTCGAAGGTCTCGCTTTCGGCGTGCCCGGTCACGGTCAAGTCGGAGAGGTCCGGCTGGATGTCCTCGAAGCAGGCGGACTCGCTCACATCCTCGGCGTCGCCATCCTCAGCCTCTGCTGTCCAGTCGGGCGGGACGTCGTCCAACGTGAGTAGGGCACCTTCCGCACGGCGCTGGTCTTCGTCCTCAATGACCGTCTGCGCCTCGCTTCCGCCCGAGCCTCCGCCGCCACAGCCCACGACCAGCGCGCAACAGACCAACACCATCACCGTGAGCCTCCGCACGGCTTCGTATCGTATGGCGCGAAGTCAGGCGACGCCAGCCCCCGAGCCCCGTTGCGAGAATGCCGGGATGGGCGTCGAGCCTCCCGCGGGCGACTCCGTCGCGACACTCGTTCGCTTCGGGCGCGCGTTGCGGGAAGCCGGCCTACCGGTGGGGCCCGACCGCGTCGCCTCGCTCTCGCAGGCGGCGGCCCTCCTCCAGCCCGGCGAGCTCTACTGGGCGGGACGGGCCACGCTCCTCTCGCGGCCCGAGCAGATCCCGACCTACGACGCGATCTTCAGTGTCTTCTTCGGACCGCCGCAGCCGTCGCAGGGGCCGCCCATCCGCATCCGCGTCCAGGTCGAGGCGGAGGCGGACGTGGGGCTTGCGAGCCCGGTCGAGCTGCTGCGGGAGAAGAGCTTCTCGCGCTGCTCGAAGGACGAGCTCACCCAGCTCGCCGAGCTGATGAGCCGAATCGACCTCGCGGTGCCGCGGCGGCGGACACGACGCCGTGAACCGGCCCGTGCCGGGTCTCCGGATCTGCGCAAGACGATCCGGCGCTCGTTCCGCACCGGCGGCGAGCCGCTCGAGCGCGCGTGGCGACAGCGGCGGAAGCGCTCACGGCGACTGATCCTGCTTCTCGACGTCTCCGGCTCGATGGACGCCTACTCCCGCGCGCTCGTCATGTTCGCGCACGCGGCGCTGCGCTCGGACCGGCGCTGGGAGGCGTTCTGCTTCGGCACCCGCCTCACCCGCGTGACGCGCCAGCTCGAGGGGTCCGACCCCGACGAGGCGCTCTCGCGCGCAGCCGCCGAGGTGGTCGACTGGGACGGCGGGACGCGCATCGGCGAGTCGCTCAAGCGGTTCCTCGACGAGTACGGCCACGGCGGCCTCGCCCGTGGCGCGGTCGTCGTCATCTGCTCCGACGGCCTGGAGGTCGGCGATCCCGACCTGCTCGCGGAGCAGATGGCCCGCCTCTCGCGCCTCGCCTACCGCGTCGTCTGGCTGAACCCGCTCAAGGAGGATCCGGCCTACGAGCCGCTCGCCCGCGGCATGAAGGCTGCGCTCCCCCACGTCGACCGCTTCTGGAGCGGCCACAGCCTGGCCAGCCTCGAGGATCTGGCCGCGGTGCTCAGTCGCTGGTAGGCGAACGATCGGGGAGATCGCCGACGGCGAGCTGGAGCTCGAGATCCTCGAGAGCACGGCGGAGAATGGCGATCCGCTGCGCGACGTGGGCATGCGCCTCCGGGTCGACCGGGGGGGGGCCGGAGACGCCGTGGCGCTCGCGGAGGGCCTGACGGCGATCGATCTCCCGTGCCTCCTCCATCGAGTTGAGCACGATCCCGATCAGCACGTTCACGATGATGAAGGCCGCGAGCAGAATGAAGCTGACGAAGTAGATCCACGCCCACGGCTCCACCTCCATGGCAGCGTCCATGTAGACCGGGAAGTTCTCGAGCGTGAGCATCACGAAGAGCGTCAGCATGGCCCGGCCGATGTCTCCCCATTGCGCGGGGAGCTCGTCGCCGAACAGGATCCAGCCGACCATCCCGTAGACGAAGAGGATCATCGCGGTGACGGCAGCGATCGACGCGAGCGGCGGGACGCTCCGCCAGATGCCGAGCAGGAGGATGCGCAGGTCGGGGAGCAGCCGCACGAGCCGGACGATGCGGAGCAACCGCGCAAGCCGGAGGAGGGTCGAGTTCTGGCGGATTCCGGGAACGAAGGCCGCGCCGATGACGACGAAGTCGAACACGTTCCAGCCCGAACGGAAGAACAGCCAGGGCCGGGGCCAGTAGGCAGCGATCCGCACGACGAGCTCCACGATGAAGACCGCCAGGCACGCGGCGTTCACCAGGTCGAGCGTGTCGCCCCAGCGGCGGACGACCTCGTCATAGGTCTGGAGGCCGAGCACGACGGCGTTCACCGCGATCGTGGCGACGACAACGGCCGTGAATGCGGGTGAGTCGACGGCCCGCGCTAAGAGGTTGGGCTGCGAGGACGGGCTCACAGAGCCCGCATTCTGCCGAGCGGGTCTGCTGGCGCTACCCCGTGTTCCGGAGAGCGGCCGCAATGCCGGCGATCGAGCGGAGGAGCGGGCGCTTGACCTCCTCGTCGCCGGTCACGCGCCAACGGCGGAGGAGCTCGACCTGGATCGCGTTCATCGGGTCGACGTACGGGTTGCGCAGGCGAATGGAGCGCTGGATCACCGGGTGGCGGTCGAGGAGCTCCTCCGTCTCGACGATCTCCTTCACCGCCGCGACCGTCCGCTCGTGCTCCGCGCGGATGGGCTCCCAGAGGCTCACGTCGTCAACCAGGTCGAGATAGCCGGCGGCGATCTCGAGGCTCGACTTGGCCAGCGTCATCTCGAGGTTCTCGACCAGCGAGCGGAAGAACGCCCAGCCGCGATAGAGGCGGCGCAGCTCGGCGATCTCGGCGCCGGCGAACGCCGTGCCGCACCCGTACCAGGCCGGAAGGATGCAGCGGTTCTGCGTCCAGGCGAACACCCACGGGATGGCGCGGAGCGAGGCCAGCAGCTCCCCGCCCTCGGGCCGCCGCGCCGGCCGCGAACCGATTTCCAGGAGCCCGAGCTCCTCGATCGGCGTGAACCGGCGGAAGAACTCCTCGAAGCGATCGTCCTCCCACACGAGCGAGCGATAGGCGCGAAACGCAGCCTCCGACAGGCCCTGAACGGTCTCGCGCGCGCCGTCGGGCGGCCGCGAGCCGGCGACCTCCGGAAACGCGGCGAGGAGCGTGGCGGCCAGCGCGGCCTCCAGGTTCCGGTATGCGAGCCCCGGCAACCCGTACTTGAAGGAGACCGTCTCGCCCTGCTCCGTGAGCTTCAACCGCCCGGGCGGATGCCCCGCCGGCTGCGCGAGGATCGCCGCGTGCGTAGGGCCTCCCCCGCGCCCCGTGCTGCCGCCGCGGCCGTGGAAGACCGTCAGCTCGATATCTCGTTCCTCCGCCAGGGCCGCGAGCCGCTCCTGCGCGCGGAAGATCTCCCACTGCGCCGTCAGGTACCCGCCGTCCTTGCCCGAGTCGGAGTAGCCGACCATTACCTCCAGGCGCCGGCCGCGTGCTTTCACCAGCGAAGCGAAGCGCAGCTCGTCGAGGAGTGACTCAACGATCGCCGGGGCCTCGCCGAGGTCGCGGATCGTCTCGAAGAGCGGCACCGGCGAGATCCGCGCGCCGGCCTCCGCGGCCGCATCGACGACGGCCAGCACGTCGGCGGCGGATTCCGTGCCCGACACGATCACAGTGTCGACGGCGCGCTCGCCGAGATG
>DAITAN010000147.1:0-6071 GCA_036824235.1 Gaiellaceae bacterium
CGGAGCTCCGCTCTGCGATCGCCGGCGCCGACGCGGTCCTCTTCGCCACGCCCGAGTACAACGCCTCCATTCCCGGCCAGCTGAAGAACGCCCTCGACTGGGTCTCGCGGCCGCTGGCGACGAACGAGCTCCGCAACAAGCCCGTGGCGGTCATCGGCGCCTCGACGGGCATGTTCGGCGCCGTCTGGTCGCAGGCGGAGCTCCGCAAGGTGCTGAAGACGATCGGCGCGCGGGTCGTCGAGGACGGTGTGGCGCTCACGAGCGCCCCGAGCCGCTTCGACGACAACGGGAGACTGGTCGACGAGCAGCTCTGCGCCGAGCTCGAGGCGATCTTGGGCAAGCTCGTCGACGAGGCGCACGCCCGCGAGGAGATCGCAACCGGCGCCGTCAGAGCGGCTTAGCCGGACCCCGGACCCGGCGAAGTTCGTATCCCTCGCTAAGGTTGGGAGGGTCCCAGTGCGCAAAGCACTCGTCATCTCGGCGGTTGCCGTCGCCGTCTTGGCCGGGTCGGCCGCGGCGGCGCTGCAGCGCTACGACAGTTCGCGCTCCGACGAGATTGCGGAGGGCATCAGCGTCGCGGGCGTGGACGTCGGCGGCATGACGGTGGCCGAGGCGAAGGTCGCCGTCCGCAAGGAGGTCGCCCACCGCCTCGACCAGCCGCTGCGCATCATGCACCGCAAGCGCAGCTTCACCCTCGACCCGGCTCTCGTCGACGTGCGGACGAACGTCGACGCACTGCTTCAGTCGGCGATGGCCGAGAGCCGGGAGGGGAACTTCCTCACGCGCTCGGTGCGCGACCTGACCGGACGCGCGGAAGAGACCGATTTCGAGCTGCAGGTCGAGTACTCCCAGGAGGCCGTCGGCCGAGTCGTCGCCGGCATTCGACGCGAGGTGCAGCAGCAGGCCCGCGACGCCGCGAGCTCGGCGTCCTTCGCCGGCGTGCAGATCACCCCTTCGCAGTTGGGCGTCGCCCTCCGACCGCGTCTGCTCCGCAACCAAATCGTCGACCACCTCGTGAGCCCCAACTCGAGCCGCACCTTCGCGGTCCCGGTGAGGATCGTCAGGCCCAAGGTGACGACGAAGAAGCTCAAGGCGCGCTATGACCACTTCATCGCCATCAGCCGGTCGCGGAGGGAGCTCCGGCTCTTCGTCAACCGGCGGCTGGTCAAGACCTACCGCGTCGGCATCGGCGCGGCCGGGTTCGACACTCCCGCCGGGGAGTACGAGATCGAGAGCATGGCGGCCAACCCCGCCTGGTACGTCCCGAACAGCGACTGGGCGGGCGACCTGGCGGGCAAGGTCATCTCCGGGGACGACCCCTCGAACCCGATCAAGGCGCGCTGGATGGGCTTCTACGACGGCGCCGGGATCCACGGAACGGCGGACGAGGCATCGATCGGTACCGCGGCGTCGCACGGCTGCATCCGCATGACCGTCCGCGACGTGATCGACCTGTACGAGCGCGTCCCGCTCCACACGCCGCTCTCGATCGCCTAGGCGGGCTCGCGCCCGCAGAGAAGCGAGCGGGGAGCACCCGTCGCCGGACGCTCCCCGCTCTCGTGCTTGGTCGCTACCTCACGAACTGCAGCCAGGCGGTATGCACGCTCTGATCGTCGAGCGTGAGGATGAACTCGCGACAGGTGCCCCTGTACGCGGTCGTCGTCCTCCACGGGTACGAGTAGCGGCCCGTGTGCGCCTGGTAGAACAGGCTGTCGTAGCTCGGGTTCTCGGCAGGCTCGGTGCCGCCGATGGGCGCCTTCGTCGTGCAGTCGATCCGGCGCGAGGAGGCGTCCTCGACGATGTCGAGCCCGCG
The DNA here is from genome assembly GCA_036824235.1 of Gaiellaceae bacterium. Taxonomy (GTDB): domain Bacteria; phylum Actinomycetota; class Thermoleophilia; order Gaiellales; family Gaiellaceae; genus JAIBJN01. The sequence goes on from DAITAN010000147.1 coordinate 1,814, forward strand.
GTTGCCGCCGAGGCGGAACCAGAACTTCTGCACCCCGTTCGAGTTCGCCGAGTTCAGGACCGGCGGGTTCTCGAACGTGGACAGGAAGCCGTCGAACGGGTACTGCGCCTGGAGCGAGACCGGCACCTCCCACACCGGCGAGCCCTCGAACTCGATGCAGAGCTTCGCGGTGTAGACCGTCGGAGCGGTCAGGCCGTCGGCGTCGAGCGTGACGCTGACGTCGGCAGAGGTCGCGGCGGCCGTGGAGACGGCCGACGTGGCGCTCAGCCAGCTCACGTCGGACGGCGCGAGGCAGCTGCTCGGAGCCTCGCGGATCGTCCAGTCGAACGAGCGGCCCGACTCGAGCGTGTTCTCGATCGAGAACGACGTCGTGGTCGAGTCGCCCTCGACGAGCTCCTCCGAGATCTCGTCAGGCGTGACCTCGAAGGGCAGCACCGTCGCCTTGAACTCGTCGGGGTTGCCGATGTTCCCGGCGGCGTCGATCGCCCGGTGCTCGACGGTGTGCCTACCCCAGCCCGGCACGAAGTCCGGGAACGACTGCTCGAAGGTCGCCTTCGAGAGGCCGCCGCTGCCGAGGTTGCCGTACGTGAGCGCCTTGACGTTGAAGCCCGAAGGACCGAACTTCATCGGCGTCCCGAACGGCTGCTCGGGGAAGCCGAAGTAGTTGAACCAGCCGTCCCGGTCGACGCGGAACTCGCCGACCACGAAGCCGGGCTGGTCGTCGACCGGGTTCAGGCCCAGCGTGAACACGCCGTCGCCGGTGTAGATGTACTCCGGCGGCTGCGCCGGGCGCAGGACCGTGTACACGGGCTCCGACACCTCGCGAGGAGCCGTCGGCAGCACGTTGTCAACCGTCCACGTGCGCGACGCGGACGGGCCGCCCGGGTTGGCCGGGTCGGTCACGGTCGCCTCGAGCGTGTACGCACCCGACGCCAGGTTCTGCGCGCCGAGGTCGAAGTTGCGCCTGTTCCCGTTCGGCACGACGCCGCCGTTGAGGCGCCACGTGACGTCCAGGACACGATCGTTTGGATGCGGCGTCTCGACGTAGACCACGTCCTGGCCGCCCACCGCTCGCGAGGTCTCCGTGGAGAGCGTGATCGCCACGTCCGCCGGCGATGCCGGCAGCGGGGCGCCCACTGTCCACTGGCGCGTCTGCGTCATCCGCGGACCGTTCAGGATGGCCGGGTCGCGAACGAAGTCGGTCTTGTCCTGGACGGTGACCGAGACGATGTCGCCGGCCGCCACGGTCAGGTCGCCGAGGTCGAGGTTCCGGCTGTTGTTCGTGCCCGGGACCGCGACGCCGTTGATGCTCCAGGTGACGTCCAGCTCGTGGTACTTCGGATGGCCGGTCTCGACCCAGATCACGTCCTGCGGGCCGACCTCACCGGTGGGCGTGTGCCCGAGGGCCATGGCGTTTGCGTTCCGCCGGCCCGTGATCCGGTAGGTCATGTTTTCGCGGCCGATCTGGTCGAAGTGGAAGCCGATCCACCGCATCATCGAGTGCTCGCTCGGACGCCAGACGTTGGTCGTCCTCTGCGCCCCACCCTCATGCGGCGGGCCGCAGGTGCTGCCGCGGGCGGTGATGATGCCGCCGGAGAGGCTCTCCTCGCACAGCCAGCGGAACCACTTGAGCTGGCCGTTGACCATCTCGTCGTGCGTGAAGCGGCTGTGGTGGAACGAGCCCGGCTCGGTGTTCGGATGCGCTCCGCCGGGGACGTCGCGGCTCGAGTACGGGTACTCGTCCGCGAGCGTGCCGAGCGAGTGCCCGAGCTCGTGTGTCGAGATCAGCGGGCCCTGCGGGCTCCCGCCCGACGTCGTGGCCTGGGTCCCCCCGATCCCGCCGTACGTGAACGTGTTCGAGATCGCCAGCGTCTGGACGTTCTGGCCGGACACGCCGAGCGGCGTCATGTAGATCGCCAGGTACTTGGCGTGCTGCTGGTTCCCGGTGCACCTCGGGTCGCCCAGGCCCGCCGCGGGGTCACCGGGCACGCTAGGACAGCCCCCGCCCGCCTGTGGCGCCGGCCCGTAGGTGATCCCTCGCGCGAGCGGGTTGGTGCACCCGTCCGAGTAGTGCAAGCGCAGCGCCGTGACGAGGTTCGGGTTCGGCGGGCTTGCATCCGGGTCGCAGCGGACGCCGGACTCGGGGGACACGATCTCGAGGAGGTAGATGTTGAAGTAGTTCCGGTAGCTGCGGAACGGGTCGACGCTCCACATCATGTTCAGGTTCCGGTCGACGTCCCGGTGGAACTTCCAGAGCTCGTCGGCCGTGTACCCGTCGGCCATGATCACCAGATTCATCCGCAGGCTCGGCGGCCCTGTGATCTGGTGCTCGATGACCCGCGCGCTGTACGGCGCCTGCGCGCTCGCCGTTGTCGGCGCGATGAGCGTCACGAGAAACGCAACGGCGAGCGCGCCGAGCACGACCGCCTTGCGTCTCCACGTTGACGGAGTTCTCTGTCTCATTTTTCCCCCTGCTTGGTTTTGCCCGAGTCCCGCGCAGGGCTGCTCAAGCCCAGAGCGCACGAGTTGCGGTGAGTATTCTCGACCGCGCTCGGAGTTTCAAGCGTCAGAGGGAACGCCAAGCAAGACGCGGACGGGGCCCCGAGGGGCCCCGTCCACTGACCTGCGTGGGAGGAGAGCTTCTAGCTCGGGCAGTGCCCCGGGCCGATGTCGCCCTCGTTGTAGTCGCCCAGCGTGCCGGCGTAGGCAATCGCCTGCGCGCGGACGGTCGCCGACAGCGTCGAGCTCGGCGTGTAGAGACCGAAGAACGTGTTCGCTCCGGCCAGCGCCGCGTTCACCGCAGCCGTCGAGCCAGTCCCGGCCGCGATGTTGAGCCTCGCCGCGATGTACTGATGGGCGAGGATGTAGTAGGCGTTGCCGCCCGCGGGGGGTTGATTGATGACCTGATACCAGGTCTTGCCGCTGATGAAGAACGGCGTGTCCTCGCCGATCAGGGCCCAGGTCGAGTCGTACGGCGCGGGGCCGTACTTCGAGTGCGTCTTCCAGTAGCCCTGCGTGAGCGAGCAGCCCTCGTCCGGCGGCGTGCACGTGACCGTCACCCGAGCGTCGTCGCTCTGGCCGGTCTCGCGGATCGTCGCCGTGTTGTCGTGGTTCCCCTGGTCGCGGTCGCATGTGAACGTCCGCGTGTACGTGCGCGAACCGGAGTCGGAGAACAGCCAGGTGAGGCCGTTCGTGTCGTCCACGTTGACCGAGCCGTTCACAACCTGCGGGTCGGGAAGCGTGAAGTCGACCTTCTCGTTCGGGCCCATCTCCTCACCCGGGGCGCGCGGATCGTTCGTCACCGTGACCCGAGCGTTGTTGCGGTATGTGGCACCGGCCACGGGCTCGAACGGGATCGAGTACGGGTAGCACTGCGACTCGCCCGGGTCGAGGACCGGGTTGATGCTCATGTCGAGCGGAACCGACGCGAGCGTGATGACGTCCTCGCCGACGAGTGCCTGCAGGCGGTCTACCACCTTGAGGTTCTCGGTCGGCGTCAAGCTGACGTTCTCCACGCACACCTTGCCGTCGACGTAGATGGAGTCCGTCGGAGCACTCTTCGTCACCGCCACCGTGTAGGTGCTGGTGCCGGACTGCCCGGTCAGGAGGTTCCACGACGCCGGCGAGACGGATTTCTCGATCGTCCAGTCGAACGTCCTCTTCCAGTGGGCGTCAGCTGTTTTGAACGCGTTGATCGGCGACGTCGCGCTCGCGGTGGGCGCAATCACGCCGACCGCAACGGCCATACAGGCGACGAGCCACAGCTTTCGCCTCAAGGATCCCTTCATCCAAGCTCCTTTCAAGCTCTTGATATTGCGGGTGCATGGAGCTTGTGCGAGGTGTACGGCCTCCGCCCTCGCCCGCTCTCCCCTTCGGATCACCCTGTTCTCTTCGAATATCGCGCAGACGATTTCGTGTCAAGCAGGACTAGCCGGACGGGGGGCGAGCCCTGAAGTCATCGGGGCATGCAGCCGCCCACGCTTAGAAAAAGTGGTCGCCCCCGGCGGCCGTTGCCGAGGGCGACTCTTTCGCGTGGACGCGCGCTCAGGCGGAGGCTTTCCGCCGTGCGCCGCAGTGCCCGCCGCAGATGTCCCGGGCTAGAGCAGCTCCCTCATCGACTGCAAGAACGTGCGGAGGAATGCCAGTGCGTCGGTGAACGCCGGTGCTTCTCGAGCCGAGCCGTCGACGTCCGCAGGATCGTCGGGCTCGGGCGCCGCCGGCTGGTCGGCCGCGGTGACGCCGTCTCGCGCGCGCACCT
>DAITAN010000148.1:0-6064 GCA_036824235.1 Gaiellaceae bacterium
GTACCCGCACGAGTTCTCGGGCGGCCAGCGCCAGCGCATCGGCCTCGCCCGCGCGCTCGCGCTCAATCCGGACTTCATCGTGTGCGACGAGCCCGTCTCCGCGCTCGACGTGTCCATCCAGGCCCAGATCGTGAACCTGCTCGAGACCCTCCAACGCGATTTCGACCTCACCTACCTCTTCATCGCGCACGACCTGGCGGTCGTCCGGCACATCTCGGACCGGATCGCGGTCATGTACCTCGGCAAGATCGTGGAGATCTCGCCGTCGGATGAGCTCTACGACAACCCGCTTCACCCGTACACGATCACCCTGCTTTCGGCGGTGCCGATCCCCGACCCGGTCGTCGAGCGCGAGCGGGAGACGATCCTCCTCGCCGGCGACCTCCCGAGCCCCGCGAACCCGCCCATGGCATGCCGTTTCCACACGCGGTGCCCGTTCGTCCAGGAGACGCGTTGCCGAGACGAGGAGCCCCAGCTGCGCAAGCTCGAGGGCTCGCACTGGGCGGCCTGCCACTGGGCCGAGGACATCAAGGCCGGCAAGATCAAGCCGCGCGAGCTCGAGGTCGTCTTCGAGCAGCAGCCGGCGCCCGCGGTCTACGAGCCTCCCGTCATCTAGCCTCGACCCTTGTGGCAAAAGGGGCATAAGCCCCTACCCCTCACCCGAATTGGGGTGTTGTCCACAGGTAGGCGTGCCGATCACAGGCCCGATGGACGCCGCAGAGCGCAAGAACATCTTGAGCCGCTACCTGGACCACTCTCGCCGCTTCGACGAGGTCGCCGCGCGCCGGAACGGGCGCAATCAGGCGGCCGAGGTCATCTCCATCAGCCCGCCTCTCCGCGAGCTGGAGCAGGAGCCGACCATGCGCGAGATCGAGGTCCTCCAGCTCATCTCAGACGGCCTGGTAAACCGTGAGATCGGGCAGCGCCTCTTCCTCTCCGAGGAGACAGTCAAGTCGCACGTCCGCCACCTGCTGGCCAAGCTCCAGGCCCGCAGCCGAGCGCACGCGGTAGCCATCGGCTTCCGCCGCGGGCTCATCTCCTAGAGCCGCTTTAGGCCCGGCGAGCGCAGAAGACCCCGAGCCGTTGTGAAGCGGCTAGGTCTTCCACAACTTCCACAGCCTTGTTGACAAATCCCTCATCGGAGGGATGTGGAAGGCTGTGGAAAAACTAAGACTTCGGGAGGTTTACCAGCCCTTCGCAGAACCAGTGAGAGAGGCAAGAGAGGCGGCGATGACGAGGAGTGCCAGTGCGCGCGTCTTGAGGTGGATCATGGGTCCTCCTTTTGGGGATGACGGCAGCGCGGATCGTATACCCCTTTTGGGGGATAAGCAAGAGCTTTGAGTAGCTTCGCTGAGAATTCGGCGTCGCGCTTTCGGCCACGGATCCGGGCTCTGAGCGCGTGGCGCAGGCCGCAGCCAATTACGGTCTTTGCGTGCGGGCTCTGCTTGATCGCGGTGGCTTTCGCGGCGGGTCTCGTCGTCGCTGGCGCCTCGATTGACTCGCTGCCAGCGATCGCCCTCCTGGGCGGAATCTCGATGCTCGCAGAGCGTCGTTCCGTTCACATCGGTTCCAACGCCCAGGTGACGGTCTCAGTTCTTCCGATCATCTTCGCGGCCGTGGTCTTCGGCCCCCTGGCCGCGATGGCAGTTGGCGCGATCGGCATCCTCGCGGACTTCCGTCGACCGTATGTCCGCTGGGCTACGTGGACCTCTTGGAAGGCGATAAGTAGCGGCCTGGCCGGTGTCACGGCCGCTGTCGTTCTCGCGGAAGGCTCGTCGTTCGTGCTGCTCTTCCTTGCAATCACCCTCGCAGTACTGACCGAATCTGTCGCCGACGCCGTGATTGGCGGCCTCGTCGTCGCGATTCGGCGAAGCGGCAACTTCAGCTGCTTCGCGAAGCAGTTGAAGCCAGTGCTTCTTGGGGCGACTCCGCTGTACTCCCCGGTCATCCTTCTGCTCGTCTACGCCTACGAGCAATTCTCCGTGTGGGGTCTGGTTCTCTTCTTTGTGCCGGCGCTTGCGGCACACCGGCTCCACGGTCTCTACCGGGCTCAGAGAGAGACCACTGAGAAGCTGCAAGTCGCGAACGACCGTCTCGAGCGAGCAAGCCTGTCATTCGCGACCGCGCTGGTTGCTGCCCTTGACGCCCGTGATCAGTACACGGCCGGCCATTCCGCAGCCGTCGCCGTCTATGCGCGTGACATCGCAGTGAGACTTGGGCTCAGCGAGGAGCAGCAGCAACTAGCGCACCTTTGCGGGCTCGTCCATGACATCGGCAAGGTGGGCCTGCCAGCGGGGCTTCTTGAGAAGCCCGGCAAGCTGACGCTCGAGGAACGGCGCAGGATGGAGGAACACTCCGTCATCGGCGAGCGGATTCTCGCGAAGGTCGACGACTACGCGGAGATCGCCCGCGTTGTCCGCCACCACCACGAGCGAATGGATGGGAACGGCTATCCCGACCGGCTTCCCGGTGATGAGATTCCACTCGTGTCGCGCATCTTGGCCGTCGCCGACGCGTACAACGCCATGACATCTGGTCGCCCGTACCGTGATGCAATGCCAAGCCGGGTAGCCCGATTCCGACTTGCCCAGGCGGCGGGTACACAGTTCGACACGACCGTGGTGGCAGCATTCGAGGCGATCCTCGCGGGTGCTAGCGAGACCTACCTCTCGGGGCTTCGACCTGATTTCGCGCTCGAGGCTCAACGGCAAGTGAGCCTCATGCCGCGGGCCGTAGCTAGCGTCGCCTAGGGCGGCGCCGCAAGAGCGGCCTGGGCGCGTATCACTGCTTCGAGGCGGTTCCGAGCACCCAGCTTCCTCAGGATGTGCCTCACGTGCACCTTCGCAGTGCTCGGACTGATGAAGAGTCGGTCTGCGATATCGGCATTTGTGAGACCTTCGAGCAGCAGGCTAAGAACATCGCGTTCACGGCTCGTCAAAGCGCTTAGGGGCTCATCCGAAAGTTCAGGCTCGATGTCGATCCCAGCTCGGCGCGCTAATGACAAGTCTCGGCTGTTTGCGACCGCGCTTCTGACGAACCCCGAGGTCTCCGGATTGGTCTGCGCGGCTTCGAGAAGCCGCGGATACAGACGGTAAGCAAGGACAAGGCCGTCAAAGTATTCGGCTCGTCCGCAGCCCAGAATCGCCGCATTCATGCTGCTTGGAGACGATCTGGCTCCCTCAACGTCATCTGCGATGGCCTCGGCAAGGGCTGACGAATGAGTTCCCTCTACACCATGAGGCTGATCGCGAGCAGATGCGGCTGTTCGACGAGCGTCAGAAAGCTCGCCACGAGCGGCATGAATCATCGACAATGTCCCGAGGTACGCGCCCAGTGGGCGACTGCCCTTGCTTCCCGTTTGCACTGCCGCTTGGGTAGCCAGTGCTTCTTCCAAGGCCCCTTGACTCGCGAGGAGTCGAGCCCGCAGCACGTGTGCTTCTAGGTGGAAGTACGGATCCTGGTGCCATCTACTCGTCTGCGCAAAGGCATCCAACGATCGCCGCGCGTGAGCAAAGCGGCGCAGACCTATCTCGGCGGCGGCCTTGTAGATATGACACGCACCGATTGCGAATGCGATGCGGTACTCAATGCAAAGCCGAAGTGCCTGCTCCGCGAGTTGATGCGCGGTCAAGTACCGGCCGCGTAGAACGGCTACGGAAGCAGCACCCGCCAGGAATGTGCTGGCCGCAAGCGGATCCCTCGCATGCTTGATGGTCGGAAGGAGGACTTCAAATCGCTCCCAGGTGCCGGATAGATCGGAGCGTCGTTCGTCAGCGATCGCGCGTCCGACAGCCAGACGGAATCGAACATCGAGGTCGTCTGGGAAGCGATCGGTCAGCTCATCTATGCAACGGTCCAGCGCGTCAGGTGCGATCTCGGCCGTTGCGAGGACGATTCCCCAGAGGCAGTCGCTGAGGTCACCATCGTTCTTGGCAGTTCGTCGAGCCGCTTCAAATCGGTCCAGAGCCGCGTCTTCCTCTGACGTGAAGTGCAATGCACGGCCCTCGAGGTTGCACGCCCATGCGAAGTCCGGGTGGTCCTCGCCGAGCCGGGCCGCTGTATCGCCGGCGACTGCCGTGGCCGCTGACATTTCGCCCTTGCGGATGAGGATCTCCGCTCGCGCAAGTGAGGCTCCCGCGACGGTCACGCCGGCTGCGCCGCACGCTTCCAGCCACTTCTCGAGCGTTTCGCCTTGACCTGCCGCCAAAAGGGTTCGGGCAGCTTGCCCGGCGATCCCGGCAGCCCTCGTCTTGTCCGCCTCGACGGCGAGCTCGAACGCCTCACCCCAACGGCCTAGCTCGGTGGCGTCGGCGATGACCCGCGTGGCGATGTCTGTGTACTCGCTTGGCGCATCGACCCGAAGGCGTCGCCGCAAGAAATCGCGGAGGAGCGGATGGAAGCGGAACTCGTCGGCGTCGACCTCGTGGAGGATGTCCTCACCTCGGAGCCGCTCGATCAACGGATCTGGAGCATTGACACCGAGTACTTCGCGAGCGAGGCGGGTGCTGATCGCGCTGGGCACCGACGCGGCGAGCATGAAGCGCTGGACGTCCTCGGGTTCGCCGCGAAGAACTTCCTCGGCGAAGTAGCGGAATAAGGACTCGGAGACCTTCTCGGTGGGGAACTCAAGATCGGCCGAGAGCGCGGCGAGGCCGATGAGGGCGGGCCAGCCTTCGGCCTGGCGGACGAGCGCGCGCACCGACTCGGTTGACCGACCGCTGAGCACTTCCGCGGCCTCCTCGTCGGTCATCGCCAGCTGGTCGCGGCCGAGCTCAACCGCCTCGTCGTAGAGAAAGCGGCGGGCCGTCGCCCACCGGGGTCGGCGCCTCGTTGTGACGATGACGCGGATCGGCGCGAGCGTGAGCAGCCAGTCGATGAAGTCCTCGACCGGAGCGGACTCGGCCATCAGGTGGTAGTCGTCGAGGACGACGATGCCGTCCTCGGGCCACGACTCGAGGTCTTCCGCGAGGAGCTCTGCGAGTGGGCGTGCCAGCCGCTCCGTGGAGTCGCCGACCCGGAGGCGCTGGCGGACGCGCTCGCCTGCCCCGGGGACGATCGGCTCGACGACGCCCGCGAGCCCCGCCGAGAAGGCGCCGACATCGGCTGACGACGGGGTTGCGTGATACCACGCGACGTTTGGCCGTCCTTGGAGCCATTCGCGGGCCAGAGTGGTCTTCCCGTAGCCGGCAGGCGCCGTGACCAGGATGGCCTGCGCCGTCGCCTCGTCCAGGAGGGCGGTGAGCCGCGGCCGGCGCGTGTGGCGCCGGAAGAGCGGAGGAAGAGCAGTGTCCCGGTGATCCGTCACGGTACGGCCTCCGTGTCGGGGAGAGGAGCCTATCGCCTCCGATCAGGGGGTTCCAGGGCTCGGCGTGGGGCGGCCCGCGCCCACGACCTCCGCCGCGGGCGCGGGCTCCTCATCCCTCGAGACCGGTCAGTGCGACGTGCGGGAGTCGTCGCGCACGCCGAGCGCCGACTCGATGCTCTCGAGGGGATCCTCCCCGGTCGCCTCGCGAAAGGCGGCCGGGATCTGCCGTCGTCTGCTGACCCCGAGCTTCGTGCGGAGGACGTCCGAGTGGGCCTTCGCCGTCCGAGGCGAGACGCCGAGGCGTTCCGCGATCTCGACGTTGGAACACCCCGCCGCGATCAGTCGCACGACCTGTCGCTGACGTTCGGTGAACCGGATTCCGCTGTAGATGCTGAGCATGGCGGCCATCCTGGCAACACACCGCCGATTCGGCTATTGACCGCGCGGCCGATCTTGAGGGCTACGCCGTAGGGGCTAGTCGTGAGCCGACACGAGTCGCGGCCGCGGTCGCACGAACGCCGCCGAGTGCCCACGATCGTTGATCGCTGCCACTTCCTCAGTGCTCAGGGCCCCGATCCGGAGCAGGAGCGCGAGCTCGTCCTGTAGGTGGGTCTGCATCATCTCCGGGCCGTCGGTGGCGATCGTGAACGCGACCTCGCGGTCGGCGAACGTGCGCACGGTGTCGCGCAGCGCGTCCTCGTCGGCGAGGGCGCCGGTGAGGAGGTTCGAGCTCGGGCAGATCTCGAGGACGATCTCGGT
>DAITAN010000149.1:0-6038 GCA_036824235.1 Gaiellaceae bacterium
CGTCGATCGCGCGCCAGCGGCTGCGCGTCTGCAACGCGGCGGCCTGCTCGACCGCGCCGATGCCTGCCCGCCTGAAGTCCACGTCGCCCGTCTCCTGGTAGAGCCGAAGCCAGACGCCGCCGACCTGCGCGAGGCCCGTCACGCAGATCGAACGCGACCTCGCCGACCAGTCACGGTCGTAGGTGGCCGGCAGCCAGCCCTGGGTGCGGAAGATCCCCAGCAGGGCCCGCGCGGTCTTGTGCGCGGCGTCCAGATAGCGCCGGTCGCCGTTCAGCACCGAGCTCTCCAGGAGGCCGCGCATCGTGTAGGCGAGCGCATGGGTGCTCGGGAACGTTCCGATGCGGAACACGCACCAGTCGAACCACCCGTTCTCCTGCTGGACGGACAGGACCCAGTCGAGGTGGCGGCCGGCGACGTCACCGAAGCGCTCCTCGCCGGATGCGGCTGCGAGGCGGAGCAGGGCCCAGTCGACGCGCGAGCAGTACGTGTGCGGGATCCCGCCGTAGTCGTTCTCGCCCTGCCACGTCCCGTCGGCCTCCTGCACTCGCTCCAGCCACTCGCCGGCCCGGACGGCGGCCCGCAGGTAGCGCTCGTCCTCGAGCAGCTCGTAGAGGTCGAGCCAGCCGAAAATGACCATGCCCGTGTTGAACGCCACGGAGCGCCCGGGTGGAGACTTGACGGCGTCGGTCATCACCCCTCCATCGGGATTCTGCACGTCGATCTCCCAGTCGCCCATTTCCCGCGCGCGTGTGACAAGAGACTCGTCGCCGGTCCGCGCCGCGTGCTCGAGCAGCGTCCCGATGATGTAGCCGGTCGTCTCGGGGAACGCCGGACGCCATCCACGCAGCAGGTGGTAGGCGAGCGCCGAGCCGCGGCGCCCGGTCACGTCGTGGGTCAGGCACAGCCAGCGGATCGCCGCCTCGAGGGCGCCGTCCGGGACTCCGTTCACGGCCGGGAAGGGCCGCCGAGCCCTGCGGGTCGTGTCCCCGACGACGAGAGCCGGTAGCGCTGCCGACCGGCGGAGAAGATCCATCGCGCCCACGGCTACCCTCGTCGGCGCGTGACGAGGGCGCGGGCGAGCATGGCCGCGAACCGCGCGTTCGTGCGCAGGTAGCGCGGGCCCAGGCGGCGCGGCTCCTGGATGAAGCGGTAGAACCATTCGAGCCCGGTGCGCTGCATCCAGCGCGGCGCCCGCTTCGTCAGCCCGGCGACGACGTCGATCGAGCCGCCGACGCCCATGGAGAAGGGGACGCCGAGGTCGCGGGCGTGCTCGGCCAGCCAGAACTCCTTACGCGGCGAGCTCATGGCAACGAAGAGGATGTGGGGCTCCGAGGCCCGCACCAGCTCACAGATCTCCGGGCTCTCCTCGTCCTTGAAGTACCCGTGGTGGTGGCCGGCGACGACGAGGCCGGGGTAGCGCTCGCCCAGGCGCGCGATCGCGGTTTCGAGCACCTCCTGGCGGGCTCCGAGCACGTAGATGCGGTAGCCGCGCTCCTGCGCGAGCTCCAGCAGCCGGAACATGAGGTCGATCCCGGCCACGCGCTCCGGGAGCGGGTCGCCGAGCAGGCGGGACGCCCAGACGAGGGGCTGCCCGTCGACGCTGGCGAGCTCGCAGCGCTCGACGACGTCGCGCAGCCGGGGGTCGTCGTGGAGAGCGACGACCTTGGCGACGTTGACGGCGACGTGCTGCGTCGGCTCGCCCGCCTCGATGATCTCCGCGCACCGCTCGACGGTCGCGGCCATGTCGAGCCGGTCGATCTCGCATCCGAGAATCTGTGCCCGGTCGCGGGACCTCGCCGCTCGAACCGGGATTTCCAGCGCGCTGCTCCCGCTCACGCGCTCGTCGCGATCGGCGGGTCGAGCGACGAGGCCAGGGCCGTCGCAAGGACGTCGGCGACTCGCTCGGCGGCCTTGCCGTCCCAGAGCGGGATCGCGCACGGCGCGTGCGCCCTCCCGGCGGGATCGATGTCCGCGATCGCGGCCGGGTCGTCGCCGATGAGGGTGTTCGTCCCCTGGAGGATCGTGATCGGGCGCTCAGTGTTCGCGCGCAGCGTGTAGCAGGGGACCCCGAGCGCGGCCGCCTCCTCCTGGAGGCCTCCGGAGTCGGTGACGATGATCGCGGCGCCGCTCTCCAGCGAGAGGAAGTCGAGGTACCCGAGCGGGTCGAGGCAAGCGACGCCGGCTGCCTCGAGGCGTGCGAGGCCCTCGCCGGCGGCGAGGTTCGCGCGTGTGCGCGGGTGAATGGGGAAGAGGACCTTGGTGCGCTCGGCCAGGCCGACCAGCGCGTCGACGACGGCGCGCAGGCTGCCCTGGTCGTCGACGTTCGACGGGCGGTGGAGCGTGATGAGCGCATAGCCGCGCTCCTTGGCGCCGTAGCGCGTCCAGACCTGGCGTCCGCGCGCCTCGCGCTCGAGCCGGCGCAGCGTGTCGATCATCGTGTTGCCGACGTAGTGGATCCTGGCGGGATCGATCCCTTCCGCAACAAGGTTGTCGTGGGCCTCGGGGCTGTGCGTGAAGAGGAGGTCGGAGAGCCGGTCGGTGAGCACCCGGTTCTGCTCTTCGGGCATCCTCCAGTCGCGGGAGCGGAGCCCGGACTCGACATGGGCGACGCGGATCCCCAGCTTGGACGCGGCGAGCGCGCAGGCGAGTGTCGCGTTCACGTCGCCGCTGACGACCACGAGGTCGGGCTGCTCCTCGAGGAGGACGCGCTCGAAGGCGACAAGCGTGAAGCCGGTCTGCTCGCCGTGCGAGCCGGAGCCGATCCCGAGGAAGCGGTCGGGCCGCGGGAAGCCGAGGTCGTCGAGGATCTCGGTCGACATGCGCTCGTCGTAGTGCTGTCCCGTGTGGACGACGAGCTGGCGGCAGAGACCGCGCCGCCCGGCGGCCTCGATGACAGGCGCCATCTTGACGAAGTTAGGACGGGTACCGACTGCGAAGACGACCGTGGTCATTTGCTGCCCGGCTCTCAGTGTGACGCAGGTCTAGGTCGCTAGCACACCCTCGCCCTGTACAGGGCGGGGATGGTGCGGAGGATCAGCTTCAGGTCGTTCAGCATCGACCACGTCGTGACGTAGACGTAATCGAGCCTGACCATCTCCTCGAACGGGATGTCGTCGCGGCCGAGAACCTGCCAGAGGCCGGTGATGCCCGGTTTCAGGTTGAGGCGCTGCCGGCGCCAGTCGACGACGTGCTGATCCTCTTCGAGGATGAGGGGCCGCGGTCCGACAAGGCTCATCTCACCCCGCACGACGTTGATGAGCTGCGGCAGCTCGTCGATCGAGAAGCGGCGGAGCCAGCTACCCGAACGGGTCACGCGCGGGTCGTTGGGGATCTTGAACATGCGAGGGTCGCCGCCGTTGCCGTTGTGCTTGTTGAGGGCGACGAGCTCGTGCTTGTGGGAGTCCGCATCCAGGTCCATGGTGCGGAACTTGAAGATCTCGAAGGCCTGGTCGCCGGCGCCCATCCGCAGCTGGCGGAAGAAGACGGGGCCGCGGGAGTCGATCTTGATCCAGACCGCGACGGCGGCGAAGAGCGGCGCCAGGAGCAGGAGGCCCGTGATCGAGAGCGCCAGGTCCATCGTCCGCTTGAGTGCCCATGACGAACGCGAGAGCCGCAGCGCGGGCAGGCCGATGAGCGGGAGCCCCTCAGCGGTGTGGATCCCGACGTTCGTCCCGATGACCTCGAAGAACCGAGGGACGAGGTCGATCTGGATGTCGAGGTCCTTGAGCGAGCGGATCAGGTCGAGCATCTCCTCGTGCGAGTCGTTCGAGAAGGCGACGATCACGCGCTCGACGTCCAGGATCTGCACCATCTGCGGAAGCTGCCCGAGGCCGCCGAGGAGGGCGATGTCCGTGAGGCCAGAGGCCCGATCCTTGGGCTGGTCGTCGACGAAGCCGACCAGGTTGAGCCCGTACTCGGGATGCTGACGCAGCTTCTTCGCTACGAGCTGGCCGACGTCGCCCGCTCCGACGATGATCGTGTTCTGGACGTAGGCGAGGTGGCGCCGCGCGATCCCGCGCGCGATCGCCCGGCCGATCGTGATCGAGGCGATGGCGAAGAGCCAGAAGCCGAGCAGCCTGGCGAAGCCTGGGTCGGCGCGCTGGGTGACCGCGGCGAAGGCGAAGAAGAGCCAGCTCCCGACCGTGACCAGGTGGAGGACGCCGACGAGGTCGTCGGCGGTCGAGTGGTCGGTGCGCTCCTCGTCGAAGTCGTAGAGGCCGTAGAGCTTGGCGACGACGACCCAGGCCGGGAGACTCAGGCAGAAGACAAGCAGCTCGATCTGCGAGCTGACCGCGTCGGTGGGCGCGGCCTGGTCGAAGATGAGGGTGGCCATGAGGAACGCGAAGGTCAGACCGACCAGGTCGGCCATGACCAGCATCCGTCGGACAAGCCAGCCGCGCCGCAGGCGCACCGCACTCGAGCGCCGCCGCTCGAGAATGTGCAGCGTCCTCTTGTCGAGGACGACGGGCCCATCGGTCGGCCCTGGGCCGACGAAAGGCTCGACTGTACTCATTTGCTGGGTACCCCCTGGCCGCTTGGGCCTTGTGCCTCAACCGCATGTTGCCGCATTTCCACTCCCCTAGTCGGGACGCCCCCCTGAGCGCGCTTCTCCCTAGCGCGTTCAGGCTCCTCCGAACCTACAAGTCATGCGGAGCGCCAGCAATGAACGAATGGACGGCGTACGCGCCCGGTTTCTTCCACCATGCTGAACTTTCGACTAGGCTCAAATGCGACGTGGCGCCCCGGTCAGCCGACAACGGCCGCGAGCGCGATCGTCAGAACGGGGACGATCAGCATGCCGAGCGTGAAGGCCGCGAGCCTCGTCCTGCTGCGCGTGACAGCCGTCTGCGCTGCCCAGAGCGCGCTCCAAACCGTCGGGTACGCCAGTGCCAGGAGCAGGATGCTGAGCGAGCCCGCCGCGATCACCTCGGCGAGCACGACGCGCACGGCCGCGGGCGAGTCGAGCGCGAACGCGGCGAGCATCGTGTCGCCGAGCGTCGTGATGTTCGCGCCCATGATGTAGGGGAGCACGTACTCCTGGCGCACCATCTTCTTCGCCACGAGCGGGACGAGGATTGTGAGCGCGACGGAGACGGACATCGTCACGAGCGCGACCGCCGAGCCGAGCGCGAACATCGGCCACTTGCGACGAAGCCACGCCGGCCGGCGGGCGACACGGTCGTCGTCCAGGTCCGGGAGTGCGGTGTCGATGAGCTTGAACGCAAGCAGCAGGACGCCGACGCCCGCGAGGAAGCTGACGAAGGCCGGCAGCTCCTTCGCCCGCTCGACGATGTCTCCGTAGACGAAGTCGATCAGGTCGACGAAGCTCGCGGGGAAGCCGAGCTCGAGGCCGGCATAGGGCCCCCAGGAGAGGAGCAGGGTGCCGAGCACCGCCGCCGGGATGTAGACGACCGCGGTCGCGGTGAGGGCAAGGACGGCGGTCGAGACGGGAGCGCGACGATGCCCTTCTCCGGCGCGCACGGCGTAGATCACGGCGACGACGAGGACGACGAACGCGGCCCCGAGCCGGGAGCCGGTCAGCATGGTGAAGCCCTCGAGCTCGGAGAGGCCCTCGGCGCCTCCCGATTCCTCGCCGGCGGCCACGAGCGCGAGCGAGGTCGCGGCGACCGGCGAGCCCGAGAGCACGAGCAGCGCGCCGAGCCAGCCGAGCCCGAGTGTCGAGAGGGCGTTCTCGACGAGCACGCTCCCGGGCTGGAGGACGCCCAGCGCCGCCGCGCCCGTCTTCATCAGCTGCAGGGCGCCGACGAAGAGGAAGAGGCCGCCGACGAGTGCCCCGGCGCGCCGGAGCGTGGGGACGAGCGGCGGCCGTCGCCGACGCACGGTCGCGCGGGTGTCCTCGGCTCGTGCGGACGCGGTCACGTTCCTCGCACTTGTAGGACACTCCTGTGAGAGTGTCAAACGACGAGCTTTGGACGAGCGTCGATCGCCTGATCGGCGAAGCGCCCGATGAGAGGGCGCTGACCGTGCACCGGCTCGAGCCGCTGGCGGCGCGCCGCCTGCGTTCCCTCGGTCGCGAG
>DAITAN010000150.1:0-5983 GCA_036824235.1 Gaiellaceae bacterium
GTAGGCGAGCACGACGGCTCCGGCGAGGATGACGAGCGCCTGCGCGCCGACCGCGAAGGAAACGGCGCTCGTGGTGCTGACACCGCTCGCGATGAGGATTGCGGCGCCGGCGCCCACCTGCGTGGCCGCGCCGGCCGGGGCGATCGGGAGCGCTCCCGAGGCGGCCGCCGCGCAGAGGAACGCGATGGCCAGCGGCAGCGACAACTCGAAGCCGAGGGCATAGAGCAGGAGGAACAGGCCCAAGCCCCGCGCGATCCACGAGGCGAGAACGAGCACCCAGGCTTGCCAGGCGTCCCGCGGGGAGACGGTGCGCTGTCCCAGCCAGCGGGCGAGGCGGAAGCGGATGAGCCGGCCGCTCGCGACGAGGCGCGGGAGGACCGCGATGACCACGGCCGCGCCGACACCGGCGAAGGCGACGACGCCCATTGCGGCCCTGACGGCCGTGGACGTGTCGGAAGTGGCTGCGGCGGTCGACGCGAGCGGCATCAGGGCCGCCGTGTCGATCAGGCCCAGCATGAAGAGCGAGAGGCAGACGGGAGCGACGCCCGCGCGGCCGCCGCTGGCCCGCCGCACGACGGCGATGCGAACGACTTCGTCGAAGCGGCCCGGGAGGGCGGCGCCGGTCACCGACGCGGCCCCGCACGAGGCGGCCAGCGTCAGCGGCTTGGGGCGCTCCTCGGGAGCGAAGAGGCGGTGCCAGCCGTACGCCTTGAACGCGAACGCGAGGAGAAAGAGCAAGCCGGCGGCGGCCACGAACCGGAAGTCGGCGCCCGCGAAGGGCCAGCCGATATCGGCGAAGTGGCGGGCCGCGAGCACGGAGACCGTGACCGCGAATACCCCCACAACCAGGTTCAGTGCCAGCTTCCCACGCGGGGAACGGCACAGGTTGACCAGTCCTCTCATCGAGTGTCTCATCGGCGATAGAGGGGACGACCTCAACCCACGATCGGGGTATGCCCGACGCACCGCATGGGGTGAAGACAGCGCCTCGGCGCCCGTCCCCGTTCGAGGGATTGTATGGGGGACCGCGCGCGCGTACCGTGCGAACCGGAAAGGAGTCGCAGCATGGCCGAGACCGCACGCCATGCGGCTGAGCACAACCGATACGAAGTGCACGAGCTCTTGGGTGGAGAGCCCGCGCTCGACCTTGGACGTCGCTTCGAGACGTCGGACTTCGGAGCGGCTGTGGACTATGCGTTCGACTACCTCGAGCGTCGCGACCCGCGACGCGAGGGAATCGTCGGCGCGCTCGAGATCGTCCGTATCGCCGGTTCGGCGCGCGAGACGGTCTGGAGCTACGTCCACGCTCCCGCGCCCGTCAGACCCGGGGACATGACCCGGGTGTGGGGCTACGACGTCACGCGTTCGTGGAGCAGCCCGTATCGGACCCCCGCTCGGCCCGCACCAGCTCGCAACTATTAAGAAACGGAGACGGCCCTTAGCCTGAGAGGCCGGCCTGGGCTATCTTGGAGAGCCCGATGTCGCAACACGGCTTTGACATCAGCGAGATCGTCGCGCGCCTCGTCGCCGACGCGCGTCGCCGCGAAGGACTGACCCCCGAGCAGCTCGCGGAGCGCGCCGGCGTGCACGAGACCTACATCGGGCTGGTCGAGCGCAAGGCGAGACAGCCTACGATCGCAGCGGCAGCCAGCCTGGCCGAGGCGCTCGGCATGAGCCTCTCCGACTTGGTGGCCGAGGCCGAGCAGGACGCCAACGGCGGGTTCGTCCCCGAGGTCGAGCTCGTGCACGCACCCCCGAGGCGTTACGCGAAGGCGGACTGCATCGTCGAGTCCGAGCGGCTCACCGAGACGACGTGGCTCTCGGGCCACATCGTGCGCAAGGCAATCGACGCCGCCTACCGCAGGCTCGACGTGATCGACGAGCAGATGCGTGACTCGGGCTCGCCGCTCCTCGTCGAGCTCGTCGGTCTCGACCACCTGACCGGCCTGCTCTCCGGCGTGCTGGCCAGCGGCGTCGCCAAGGCGTCCAATGGCCTGTACGTGCAGAACGGGCCACAGCAGCATCCGGACCTGCTCCCGCTCCAGCACGGGCTTCCGGAGATGGTCGTCAAGGCGGCACTCGAGACCGGCCGCCCCAGCGGCGGCCCGGTCGCCACGGGGATCTACCTCGTCTTTCGCTTCGTGCTCGTCGACCAGAAGGGCGACTACACCCGCGGAGAGGACTCGCGCGGCGACATGGTGGCCGTCTGGGAGGCCCGCTTCGGCGAGCTCTTCGAGGCCGACTTCATCCCGCCGCGGGCCGGCAAGGGGCCGACGCTCCGCAAGGACGCGCTCGATCGCATGGAGCTCGTGTACTACGACCCCGCGCTCCTGCCGTACGCAAAGGCGACGGGCGTGTACGCCCGCCTCCAGAAGGGCTAGGCCTCGCGCGTTTGGCGCGGAACGGCCCGCACGACCCGGCCCCGCCGGGAGCTCGATGAAGGCGTTCCGAGCCGTTTAGACGACGTCGCGGAAAGGGAACAAGTAACAGGGGAGACGCAGGTTGGCGGCCCAGTCAGCGCCTCCCCATTCTTGGGAGGCTCACGTTCTGGCCGCAGGGCGTCGGGCCTCCCCTCTTGAGGGGCGCCTCGAAGCCATGGCCGGGACCGCCGTTGCCATCGGGCTTGGTGTGGCGATGGCCCGCACGCGGCTGAGGCCCAAGCCGGCCATGCACACCTGAGGCGCCTCGACGATGTGGAACCGACGCGCCGGCCGCCTGCCGAAGCGCTGGGCGGCCGTCGCCGCGGAACCCGCCGTCGACGGCCGACATTCACGCTCGCGCTAGATAGCCGTCAGTACTGGAACGGGTAGTTCGATGTGAGGCTCAGCAGTTCGCCGTGGTAGTTGTTGCCGGCGATCGCCGCAAGCCCAGGGCTAGGAGCGGCGGAGGAACAGAAGCGCCGAAGGGGTGCGCCCGACACACCCAGGGTAGCGCGGGTGGAAGGCCGCCGCCTGCAAGCTAATTCAGCCTGTCTGAGACTTCGCTAACGGGGCGGTGAGCCGGTGGGCTGCTGACCGCGGCGTCGCCTAGCTGACAAGGCCATGACCAGCGCGAAAAAGACGACGGCGACAAGGGCTCCGATGAGAATCGCCGCCAGCGCCATCACGGCTCTACCGGCAAGCTAAGCCGATTCAATATCACTGGCGGGGGTCGTCGGGTCCGCCCGGGCCAAGCAACTCGACATCTTTCGTCTCTGCCGCCACATCGCTCGGTGCTGCTTTACCAGCGGCCGCCATCAAAAGCCATACGATCGCCGCGATCCCTAGAAGGACGACCACAGCCGCCATGATGAAGCCCACGCCGGGAAGGAGCGCGGAAAGTAAGACCGCAACAACCAGCGTTCCAACAGCGATGAGCACGACTCCGGCCATGCCAACGACGTGCCCTAGACCGCGCACTTGGAAACGCTGAGGCTCGCCGGATTTCGGGCACGTGCGGCGCGAGCAGAGAACAAGTTTGGGCTGGCCTTCGCGCCCCGGAGACAGCAGAGCCGCCGTATCTCATCGTCGACGGTCGGGTCGTACTCGCAGTCTCGGAACGGGCCCGCAGGGAACTTGGCACCTGGCCCGCCGCTCATTCGGGTTTGGCCGGCAGCCGGGCGGGAAAGCAACGCGTTCGCGGTCGTGGAATGCCAGGCGCGAAGACCGCAATAGAACCGGGCGCCGCCATGTGGCAGCGGCGCCCGGTTTTCTCTGTTTCGCCCAGGCGGTCGAAGCGGGAGCGAGGTTTCGGTTGGGCGCGTCAATGACTCCGTCGCACTTGCGTCGGCTTTGCCCGGGGATGGAGAATGTTGGGGAAGCCGCGGTGAGCAAGAGCCTCGATCCAGGGGGTCATCTGATCCGGCGTCCCGTCCGGAAGTCGAAAAAGCCCTCTCACCAGGAAGCGGAGGAGGCCATGAACCGACGTCTCGACCGAACAGCTCGAAACGAGGCACTCATTCGTGTGGTGAACGAGCGGATCGAGCAAGTCGACAAGGCTGCCCAAGAAGCCAACTACGATGGCAAAGAGACCCTCTTCGAGTTTCTCTGTGAGTGCGGCGACGGTAACGCCGGCGACGTCGGCTGCGAGGCGCACGTCGAGATGACGATTCGAGAATATGAAGCGGTTCGCTCCCAGGACGACCGTTTCGCCCTCCATCCAGGACATGAACAGGAGGCGATCGAGTCAGTGGCAGCTCGCAACAAGCGATTTGTCGTCGTCGACAAGAAGCCGAGCGTCGAGCGGTTCGTCGAAGACGATCCACGCGGTGCACCGTCCGAATGAGGACGAGGGGTCAAGCTGTCCTGCGCGTTTTCCCCTTCTAGCCGCGGGGCAGGCTGGCAGGACATGACGTCCAGAGACACTCGCCGTGAGGAGAACCAGAAGCTCTTCCGTACAGGGAACGAACGCCTGCACGACCTCGTAGAGAACCATGTCAATGACTCAACGCCTGTCCCGTTCCTTTGTGAGTGCGCCGCTGAGGACTGCCAGGGAAGGGTCGAAGTGCGGCTCACGGAATGGGAAACCGTCGCGACTCGGCCGCACCACTATCTCATGGTCGCAGGGCACCAGCGCAGCGAAGGCGAGCAAATAGTCGGTTCGGTCGGCGGATACGACGAAGTACAGAAGCCGGACTGAGTACGAGTACGGGTCGGTGGGGCTAGTTCGCGGTGCGCTAGGCGGCAGAAGGGCTGTGTTCGACCTGTCCGTGCGCCTGGCCCGGAGCAAACGCATGAACGAGGAGTTCGACGCCGCCGGCGCTAGTACGAGCCCTCGTGCGACCGGCGCTCACTGCCTCCCACTTCGTCTCGTGCAAAGAGCTTACGTTTGACCCCTCCACCTTCACGACCCACCGCTCCTGCTCGATGCGGTAAAGCACATGTACGTCCCCTAACGCCATCGCCACAGTCTCCCTCGGTCGAACCGACTCCCCCGAACGGAGATGCTTTCCAGCGACAGCGCGAGTAAAACCTCGTGCCGCCTGCGGGGCGAAAGTGGCGTTTTTCCGCCCGAGCGGGAAAGCAAGAGGAATGAGGCCATCGTCGTTCGCCGCTTCGTCCTGGCAGGAGCAAGAGGAGCGTCTTCTTGCCTTCTTACAGTGGATGGAACGCGGCGCTATGAAGCAAGCCTGGGCGGCGCGAGTGGCAATCGTCTGTCTCGGCGCGGCCGTTTTTCTCCTCCCACTTCCTTTTCTTGACATGTCTGCCTGGACGGCAGCTGCCCTGATTGTCGCTGTCTCGGCCGTCGTTTTGGCCTATCTGGCCTATGAGGTCGTCCCCCTCATCAAGGCGGCCATCAACGATCGCAGGCGCTCTGAACCGTCGAAGCCTTCTGAGCCAGGGCCCGACCTACCAGCGCCTGACGCACCTCCGGGCAAGCGAACGTAGTTTCTATACGCGCGCCTGAAACAGAAGACGACGCGCCACAGTCCTAGCCTGGCCGTTCGTCGCTCGAGGCGCTCTAGAGCGGCACGCGCCTGGCCGTCACCGCACCCTCGACTTCGGCCGCGGGTCCGGTTCGGGACGATCGCCCCGTCCAGATTGACGTAGCGGGGAACCACCCTTGACGCACCACGAGGGAGGCATCTTCCACGCCGGGAAATCGGCCGCCTTACGCCGCGGCGGCTGTGAACAGGACGACCAGGGCGGCGACGAAGACCACGGGCACGAGCAGCCCGGAAGCGAGCGTCGCGAGCAGGAACGGCACGCTCAGGAGCGGGAGCAGCGGCGCGTGGGGCGCCAGGAGGTCACGGGCGGAGCGCGCGAGCGTCGCGAGGCGCCACGTGCTCCCGGGCAGGCGCCTCCAGGCGGGCGATCACGTTCCTGTTCTTCGAGGGAGAAACGTCGATCGGCGACGAGACGAGCATCGCCCGCAACTGGGCCGCCGCCGAGGCCGGCCAGCCGGACGATGCACTGGTCGGCGTCACCGGCACCGTCCCGGCCCGGCTGGCCGAGTGGGAGGAGATCGACAGCAACCTCGTCTGGGTCACGCTCGCCACCGTGCT
>DAITAN010000151.1:0-5955 GCA_036824235.1 Gaiellaceae bacterium
GGTACCTTCCGCACCGCGAGCAGGGTGCCCTGCACGTACGGCTCGGGCGTTCCCCCGGCGTCGTGGCGGAGGGTCAGGCGCTCGTCTGGGAGCCCGAAGACGACCTCGGTGGAGACGACGAAGCTCGGGAGGCGCACGGAGTGCACCTGGGCCCCGCCGACCGTTGCACCGCGGGCCTCCACAGGGCCGTGGAGATCCTCGATCGGATAGCCGAGCTCCGGTTGCCGAATCTCGCCGAGGCGCTCGGCGAGCTCGCGCGCCGTCCCGCTCGGCACGTCGGGCTTCGCCGCGCTTGCGTAGTCGATGACCTCCCACTGCGGGAGATGACGCGCGGCCAAGAGCGCCGCGGCCTGGCACATAGCGGCTGTGAGCGAGAAGTTCCCGGACGCGATGACGCCGACCGAGCGTTCGCGCGCGGCCGCGTCGATCTCGTCGAAGTCGGACGCCGACAGGCCCGAGCTTCCGATCACGACCGCCACTCCGGCCTCGACCGCCGCCATCGTGTTCGCCTTGACGGCGGTCGCCGACGTGTAGTCGACGAGGACGTCGACGCCGTCGAGCGCCTCGGGCACGGCTCCGTGCACCGGAACTCCCAGGCGATCCCCTCCGAGCGCCTCGCCGAGATCGCGACCGGCAGCCGAGCGGCTGATCGCGGAGACGAGCGAAAGGTCAGGCGCGCCCGCAACGGCCGAAACCAGCGCGCGGCCGGTCCAGCCCGTTGCCCCCGCTATGCACACCCGAGTCTTCGGCATGTCAGCTCCGCGTCCCCGGACGGCTAGTCGTACTCCGCGGCCTGCGGCAAGTCGTCGGTGATCTCGAACCACTGCGCCTTGGAGCCGACGAAGATGTGTTCCGTAGGTCGGATGCCGGGCGCATCGACGAGCGAGCCCATCGCGACATGCACGTACTCGCCGTCCCGCACGACGGAGAAGAGAAGCGAGCCGCAGACCCCGCACCGGGTGTCGTTCAGGTCGTCGTCTCCGTAGACAAGCAGCTTGTCCGAGCCCTCGGTGATCTCGAGCTTCACGCGCTCGATGCCCGCGAACGCCTTGAACGCCGAGCCGGTGGCTGCGCGGCAGCGGGAACAGTGGCAGTTCGCCGCATACAGAAATGCATCAGCGACCCGATAGCGAACCGCGCCGCAATCGCACTTCCCCGCGAGATCAGGCATCGCGAACCTTCCAGAAGCTGTCGTCCCCATAGTGGACGTTAGTGATGCCCATCAGCCGCTCGCTCAGGCCGCCTCGATCAGCTCGACCCGGTAGCCGTCCGGGTCTCTCACAAAACAGAGTCGCGAGCCGCCCTCGCGAACCGTGTACGGCGGCTTCTCCGGCTCGATGCCCTGGCCCGCGAGCTGCTCGAGGGTGCCGTCGAGGTCGGAGACCGTGACGGCGACGTGCCCGTAGCCGGTGCCGAGCTCGTACGAGTCGACGCCGAAGTTGTAGGTCAGCTCGAGGCGGTCGGCGTCGCCTGGCAGGCCCATGAAGATGTTGATCGCCTCGTCGCGGATCGGCATGCGCCGCCGCTCCTCGAAGCCGAGCGCCTGGTAGAAGGCGACCGACCGGTCGGGGTCGGTGATGCGGTAACAGGTGTGTATGAGCTCCATGCCGCGAGCCTACCCGGCGTCAGCCGGCGCGCGCGGCTCCGCCCCTTCGATGTCCTCGCGCACGATCCCGAAGAGCACGCCGTCCGCCCAGTCGCCGTGGCGGTCGTAGGCTCGCCGGCGCACCCCTTCGCGGACGAAGCCGGCGCGCTCGAAGAGGGCGACGGCACGCTCGTTGAAGCCGTAGACCTCGAGCTGCACGCGGTGGTAGTCGAGGTCGAAGACGAGATGCCGCACGAGCAGCTCGGTCGCGGAGGCGGCAGGCCCCGCCCACGATGCGCGGGGTCGAGCATGATCGCGAACAGGTGCGCGGTCCGGCTCCGGCGGTTGACGACCGAAAACGCGAGCGATCCCACCGGCTCTCCCTCCACCTCGACCACCAGGCGGCCGTAGTGCCCCGGGTCGGCCTCCGACCGGCCCACCTCCTCGAGGAGCTCGTCGCGATCCCGTGCGGCGACGGCCGCCATGAACGGCTCCACCTCCTCGTGCGAGGCGAGCGCGACCAGGAAGTCCACGTCCGCCTCGGTCGCCCGCCTGAGCAGAAAGCCGTCGCCGGCGAGCGGCGCCGTCATCCCTGCGGAGTCGCGGGCGCCGGCTCTCCCTCGGGCTTCCGCCCACGACGGCGCAGGCCGCGGGCCACGCCCGACCCGAGCGCGACCCCGGCGAGGATCAGCACGAGGCCCAGAGCGGCGTTCAGCGTGATCTCCTCGTCGAGGAAGACGACTCCGTAGAAGAGCGCCACCGGCGGCAGCAGGTACGTGACGAGCGATGAACGCGCCGCTCCGTAGCGGGTCAGCAACCGGTAGAAGAGGAGGAGCGCGAACGCCGTGCCGAGGACGCCGAGGATGACGATCGACCCGATTGCCTTCCAGCTCGGCACCTCACCGGGCATCTGGAACGCCGCGAAGGGGAGCAGGATCACCGCCCCCATCACGGACGAGGCAGTCGTGACGAGCACCGGCATCGTCTGCGAGAAGTTGTGCTGCACGAAGTGGTTCGCGGCAGCGTAAGAGAGCGAAGCGACCACGACTGCGAGCGTCCCGGCAATCGCGTACCAGCCGCCCTCCGGATGCAGGCCCGTGAGCACCGCGACTCCCGCGAGCCCTACCAGGATCCCTGCCAGGCGGATGCCGCGAACCCGTTCGCTCGGGTTGAACCAGAACGCGAGGATGACGACGAAGATCGGCACGGACGCGTTCGCGATCGCCGCGACACCGGAGTCGATGTACTTCTCGCCCCAGGCGATGAGGGTGAACGGGAAGGCGGCGTTCAGGAACCCGATCGCCCAGGCCTTCCACCCCAAGGAGCGCATATCCGAGACCGCGACGCGCCCGCCGACGTGCCAGACGAGCACCGGAATGAGCACGGCCGAGGCGAGCACGAGACGGAAGAACATCATCGCCGTCGGCTCGACCTCGTCGACCGCGACCTTGATGAAGAGGTACGACGAGCCCCAGACCGCGGCGACGATGGCGAGGAGGGATACGTACCCGCGGGCCATGTTCGGAGGCTACCTACGGGTGTTCGTCCAACCCCGCTCGGTCCTCCCCGGGCGATAGAGTGGGGCTCTCCTTTGAGCTCCGTGGCGGAACAGCCGCTCCACCGCGCGCTCGGCCTCACAGACGGGGAGCTCGACCGTATCCGGGGTCTGCTCGGGCGCGACCCGAACGACTTCGAGTTAGGCGTCTTCTCTCTCTTGTGGTCCGAGCATTGCGGGTACAAACACTCCGCGCCGCTGCTTGCGCGCTTTCCGACCGAGGGGCCGGCGGTGCTGCAGGGCCCCGGCGAGAACGCAGGCGTCGTCGACCTGGGCGACGGCCTCGCGTGCGCCTTCAAGGTGGAGAGCCACAACCACCCCTCGGCCGTGGAGCCGTTTCAGGGCGCCGCGACCGGAGTCGGCGGGATCCTCCGCGACATCGTCGCCATGGGGGCGCGTCCCGTGGCGCTCCTGGACGGGCTTCGCTTCGGCGAGCCCGGCTTCGACTTCGATCGCGCCGTGGGCGGCATCGGACACTACGGCAACTGCGTCGGCGTCCCGACCGTCGGCGGCGAAGCCGTCTTCGACGACGCCTACGAAGCGAACCCGCTCGTGAA
This sequence comes from Gaiellaceae bacterium, assembly GCA_036824235.1. Lineage (GTDB taxonomy): Bacteria > Actinomycetota > Thermoleophilia > Gaiellales > Gaiellaceae > JAIBJN01. Next base: position 3,698 of record DAITAN010000151.1, read on the forward strand.
CGCCATGTGCGTCGGGCTGCTGCCCACCGAGAGGCTCACAAACGCGCGCGCGAGCGGCGCCGGCAACCTCGTCGTCCTGTACGGCGCCACGACCGGCCGCGACGGAATCGGCGGCGCGAGCGTCCTGGCGAGCCAGGAGCTCTCCGACGAGGACGAGGACAAGCGCCCCACGGTGCAGATCGGCGACCCGTTCACGGGCAAGAAGCTGATCGAGGCGAGCCTCGAGCTGGTCGAGGCCGGCCTCGTCGAGTCGCTTCAGGACCTCGGCGCCGCAGGGCTCGCCTCCTCGCTGGCCGAGATGGCCGACCGCGGCGGCGCCGGCATCGACGTGCACCTCGACCGCGTCCCGCTCCGCGAGCCCGACCTCGAGCCGGTCGAGATCATGATCTCCGAGAGCCAGGAGCGGATGGTGGCGGTCGTCTCGCCCGAGCGGCTGGCGGCCGTCAAAGAAGCCTGTGCACGGTGGGAGCTCCACTGCGCCGAGATCGGCGTGGTCACGGAGTCCGGCCTCCTGCGCGCGTTCCACGACGAGGAGGAGGTCGGGGCGATTTCCGTCCGCCACCTCACCGAGGACACGCCGCGCTATCGGCTCGAGACACAGCCACGCGCGCTCGAGCCCCCGATCGATCACCCGGCCATCCAAGCCGAGCGCGACGAGCTTCTCGCGCTGCTCGCCTCCCCGAACGTTCGCAGCCGCAAGTCCGTCTACGAGCGCTACGACCACCTGGTCGGCTCGCGCACCGTACGCAGACCCGGGCTGGACGCCGCCGTGCTGCGGCTCCGCCCCTCGCTGCGGGGGCTGGCGATCTCCCTCGACGGCCCAGGCCGGGCAGCGCCCCTCGATCCGCGGGCCGCAGGCGCCCGGGCCGTCTTCGAGTCCGCGCGCAACGTCGCCTGCGCGGGAGGTCGCCCGCTGGCCGCGACCGACTGCCTCAACTTCGGCAATCCGGAAAAGCCGGAGATCGCGTGGGAGCTGTCCGAGGCGATCGAGGGCATGGCGCGCGCGTGCGAGGTGCTCGGGATTCCCGTCGTCTCGGGGAACGTCTCCCTCTACAACGAGACCGACGGCCGCGCAATCCACCCGACGCCGGTGGTCGGCTGCATCGGGCTCATCGCCGACGTCCGGGCGGTGCCCGGCGCCTGGCAGGAGGGCGACGTCGTCCTCGTCGCCGGCGGCGATGCCGTCTCGCTCGACGGCTCCGAGTACCAGGCGCGCTTCCTCGGCGGCCCGGCCGGACGGCCCGCACCGCCGGACTACGTGGCCGAGGCGGCGCTCGTGCACTTTCTCTGGCGCTCGACCGCGGTCCTCGGAGCGGCGCACGACGTCTCGGACGGCGGGCTCGCCGTGGCCCTCGCCGAGCTGGCGCTCCACTCCGGGATCGGCGCCGACATCGACCTCGACGACGACGCGCTCGCCTGGTTCGGCGAGGGCGCCGGGCGCGCCGTGATCGCGTGCTCGCCCGAGCGAGCCGAGGGCCTCGAGGGGGCTCGCCTGCGGAGGGTCGGGGTCGTGCGCGGCGACTCCCTGCTCGGAATCCCGCTCGCGGAGCTGCGCGAGGCCCACGAAGGAGCGGCCGCCTGATGTGCGGGATCTTCGGCATCCAGGCTCCCGACCGCGACGTTGCGCGCATCTCCTACTTCGGCCTCTTCGCGCTCCAGCACCGCGGCCAGGAGTCGGCAGGCATCGCCGTCTCCGACGGAGGACGGCTGACGGTCCTCCGCGATATGGGCCTCGTCTCGCAGGTCTTCTCCGAGCAGAAGCTCCAGGGCCTCGGCGGGCAGACAGCGATCGGACATTGCCGCTACTCGACGACGGGCTCCACGCACTGGGCGAACGCACAGCCGATCGTCCACCACGGCCCGGCGCGCACCGTCGCGCTCGCGCACAACGGCAACCTCACCAACACCGAGGAGCTGCGCACGGAGCTGCTCACGGCAGGCGCCCGGCTGACGTCGACCTCCGACACCGAGGTGATCGCGGCCCTGATCGCGCGCGACGAGCGACCGCTGGAGGAGGCGGTCGCCGCGACGATGGCGCGGATCGAGGGCGCGTTCGCGGCCGTGCTTCTCTCGGAGGGCAAGCTCGTCGGCTTTCGCGACCCGGATGGGATCCGGCCGCTCGCCCTCGGGCGGCTCGAGGATGACTGGGTCCTCGCCTCCGAGGGCTGCGCCTTCGACCTCATCGGCGCCGACGCCGTCCGGGAGCTGCAGCCCGGAGAGCTCGTCGTCGCCGACGCCGACGGCGTGCGCACCGAGCA
>DAITAN010000152.1:0-5953 GCA_036824235.1 Gaiellaceae bacterium
AGGACGCCGAGCTCATCGAGCATGTCGCCCGTGCTCGCCCGTCTCCCGCCGCCGGTCCCACGCGCTCGCCGGTCGAGCCGGGGCCGTCGGCGGCCGAGGCCGGGCGCCTGACCGGAAACCGCAAGCTTTCGCCCGGTGCCTACCGCGCACGCATCCACCTCGTCCACCCTCCGGCGCGCCTGACGCCGGGCGAAGTCACGCACCAGGAGGTCGTCGTCGAGAACCTGGGCAACGGGTGGTGGTCGTGGGGAGAGAACGCGACGCCGCTCCTGAGGCTCGGCTACCGCTGGATCGACCCCGAGGAGCCCGAGCGAGTCGTTCTCAACGGCCGGTCCGCATTTCCGGAGACCGTTCCGCCCGGCGGATCGACGAGGATGTTCGCCGGGATCGAAGCGCCGCAGGCCGAAGGAGTCTTTCTGTTGGAGCTCGACGTCGTCCACGAGCACGTCCGCTGGTTCGAATGCGGCATCCGCGTGCCGGTCGTGCTGGAGCACGCGGCTACTTCCACGCCCGTCATAGTGGACGCGTGAGCGTCGCCCGAGAGATCGCATCCCCGAGCCGGCCGGAGGCGAGCCCGACAGCGATCACCGGGGCAGAGATCCTCCAGCTCGAGCCGCTGCGGGACGCCCGCGGCACCCTCGTCGAGATGTGCCGCAGCTCCTGGGTCGAGCCCGACGGCCCGGTGCAGTGGAACGCGATCACGAACGTCCCCGGCGCGCTGCGGGGGATGCACTGGCACCTCGACCACCTGGACTACCTGAGCGTCGTCCACGGGGAGCTGCTGGTCGTCCTGGTCGACCTCCGGATCGGGTCCCCTTCGGAGCACCTCGTGGAGCTCTTGACGCTCCGGGCCGACCCGCCGAGCGCGGCCGTCATCCCAGCTGGGGTGGCACACGGCTTCTACAGCGCCGGCCACTCCGTCGTCATGTACGGCGTCAGCCGCTACTGGGACGGCGAGGACGAGTGGGGCGTACGCTTCGACGATCCTGACCTCGGCATCCCCTGGCCGGTCGACCCTGCGAACGTGATCGTGTCCGACCGCGACCAAGCCTTCCCGCTCCTCGTGGACGCCGGTCCGCGCCTCGCCTGGGGAGACAGCCGGCCCTAGGTGCCGCCGGACGTCGCCGCCGTCGTCGTCACGCACGGCCCGGCCGCGGACCTAGACGAGTGCCTCGCGGCGCTCACGCCGCAGGTCGGCGAGCTTGTCCTCGTCGAGAACCTCCCCGGCCACGCAGTGGGGCTCGCGGAGAGCGTCCGCGTCCTCTCCCCCGAACGTCCGCAGGGCTACGCCGCGAATGCCAACCTCGGGGTCGCCGCCACGGCTGCGCCCTTCGTCCTCCTGGCGAATCCGGACACCCTGCCGACACCCGACGCGGTCGGCCTCCTCCGAGACTTCGCGGAGGGCCGGCCTCGCTGTGGGATCGCCGGCCCGCAGCTCGTCTACGAGGACGGGACCTGGCAGGCGTCGCGCCGCCGGTTTCCCACCGTGTCGGGGACGATCGTCAGGCGCACGCCGATCCGGAAGGTGCTCCGGCCGCGGGAGAGGCAGCGCTCGCACTACCTGCTGGACGAGCGGCCCGAGCAGCCTGTGGAGTCCGACTGGATGCTGGGCGCCTTCCTGCTGCTGCGCCGCGAGATGCTGGACGAGCTCGGCGGGCTCGACGAGGGCTTCCGCCTCTACGGCGAGGACATCGACCTCTGCTACCGGGCGGCGCAAGCCGGGTGGGAACGCTGGTACGTCCCCGAGGCGGTCGTCACGCACCGCTACGAGGCGGTCATCGACCGGCGGCTGCTCACCAGGCGGACGCTCTGGCACTGGCGCGGGATCGCGCGCTTCGTCCGCAAGCACCCCGAGCGCCTGCGGGCGCTCTGACCGCTAGCCTGCCTCGCGTGCCCGTCGGGGCCCACAGGTCGGTCGACGACGCGCAGCGCTTCGTCGAAGACGAAGACTTCATCTGGTTCCAGAAGTTCGAGCTCGTGCCCGGAGTCGAGACGCCCGGAACGAGCGACATCGGCAAGATCCTCGCTGCCAGCGGGATCCCGGACGACCTGAGCGGCCTCTCCGTCCTCGACGTCGGGACGGCCAACGGGGGACTCGCCTTTATGGCCGAACGGCGAGGCGCCGAGCGGGTCCTGGCGGTCGACATCTATCCCGAACACTGGTTCGGAGTCGACCGGATCAAGGACTTCCTCGGCTCCAGGGTCGAGCACCGCCAGATGAGCGTCTACGACTTGCTCGGCGGCCTCGACGAGCGGTTCGACGTCGTTTTCTTCTGCGGCGTGCTCTACCACCTGCGGCATCCGCTGCTCGCCCTGGACAACGTCCGCGCGGTGCTGAAGGAGGGCGGGCTCCTCTTGATCGAGACCGCGGTCGCCGACCGCGACCTGCGCCTGGCGGCCGGCAAGCCGTACGTGCGCTTCTACCGCGGGTCGGAGCTAGGCCACGACCCGAGCTGTTGGTTCGCGCCCACGGCGGCCGCGCTTCGCGAGTGGTGCGCCTCGAGCGGCCTCGAACCGGAGGAGGACGACGCGCGCTCGGGCCTGGTCGCGAAGGTCCTGGCATCGCGGCGCGTGCTGATGCGGGCCAGGCGCACCCCCGGTCCGCCCGAGTTCACGGAGAAGTCGTACGACCCCGTCCTCAGGGGCATCCCGGCCGATCCGGCGGCGGACGGGTTTCCGCCCACGTGAGAACCGCACTGGTCGGCGGTCTCGAGCGGGTCGGGCTGGCCGGTCCCGCCTACCGGCTGTACGAGCGGGCCAGCGCCTTCAGCCTGAAGCGCGACCCACCGGCGGATGACGGGTTCCCGCTGCCGCCCCGCTCGCTGCGGATGGCAGTCGCAGGGACGGCTGACCCCGGGTGGTTCCTCGAGAGCGGGGCGAGGACGGCCCAGCAGATCGCCGGCCTTCTCGAGCGCCACGGCAGGCCGGTGGACGAAGTCGAACAGCTGCTCGACTTCGGTTGCGGCTGCGGCCGGGTCATCCGGCACTGGCGCGGCCTGCTGTCCACGTCCATCCACGGGACAGACGTCAACCGGCGGCTGGTCTCGTGGTGCGCGAAGAACCTGGCCTTCGCGACGTTCTCCACGAACGAGCTGACACCCCCTTTGCCGCTCGAAGACGACCGGTTCGACGCGGCCTACGGGTTCTCCGTTGTGACGCACCTCCCGGAGGAGCTCACGTTCGCGTGGCTCGACGAGCTCCGTCGCGTGCTGCGCCCCGAGGGCCTGCTCATCCTTTCCACCCAGGGCGAGGCCTACGCGGACATGCTCCCGCTCGAAGAGCAGGAGCGGTTCCGGCGCGGCGAGGCGATTGTGCACTACTCCAAGGTCGCGGGCACGAACCTCTGCTCGGCGATCCATCCGGCGGCGTACATCGAGGCGAACTTCACCCGCGGCTTCGAGCTCCTCGAGCATCGCGCCGCTCCGATCGACCCGCTGCGCGACCACGACTACGTCGTGCTCAGAAAGACCTAGAGCTCCAGGCGCAGGCAGGCCACGGCGCGGGCGGCGGCGGCCATGTCCGGGACCGGCCGCGGGTCGGCCGTGAAGTCGCGGTAGCGGGCGTCGGCCGCGCGGCTCGGCGAGCTCTTCCGCCAGCCGGACTCGTCGTAGGCGAAGACGGTCAGCTCGTGGCGGCGCGGCCTGGCGAAGGCGACAAGCCGCTCGACGTCCTCCTGGTCGAGCTGGCGGAACCAGCCGTGATCCTCCCGCCTGCCGTAGGGGACGGAGACCAGCATCGTCCCGCCGGCCGCCAGCACGCGGCGCAGCTCGTCGAGCGCACAGCCGAGCTCCGCGTCCACGTCGGCGGCCTCGCCCTCCGGACCCCCGTAGCGCGAGTTGTCCTTGCCCACGTGCTCCAGCGTCGAGAGGGAGACGACTGTGTCGAAGTACCCATCGCGGTACGGCAGCCGGCGCAGGTCCGCGTAGAGGTAGGAGACGCCGCGCTCCGGGAACGCCTGCGCCTCCGGCGCCAGCGTGAGGACGTGGAGCTCATCGACGACGGGCAGCACGCGGTCGAGGATGTGCGCGTGGTTGAGCGTCGAGCCGGCGTCCAGCACGCGGCCGCGGGGCTTCTGCGCGAGGAGCCACGGGTACTCGACCACGCGCTCGTCCAGCCCGATTCCGTAGCCCCGCGGCAGGCGGCCGCGCTCGACCGACCGCATGAGGTCTTCGTCCGAGAGGACGTGCTCCAGCAAGGCAAAGTGGGCTGCGGCGTACTCCTCCGTCCACGGCTGCTCGGGCGGCGGGAACCGCTCGGAGAGATCCGGCCCGCGGCGGGTGAGGAACGACGGCAACTAGTACGCGCCCTTGCGGGCGAGGACGACCGGCACCGTGCGGAGGATGATCGAGATGTCGAGCCAGACCGACCAGTTCTCGACGTAGTAGAAGTCGAGCCGCACGAGATCGTCGAAGCCGAGGTTCGACCGGCCCGTTATCTGCCAGAGACCGGTCATGCCCGGCAGCACGAGGTAGCGGCGGCGGTGCCAGGGCTCGAGCAGCTTGTAGTCGCGCAGCGGCAGGGGCCGCGGCCCGACGAGGCTCATCTCCCCGCGCAGGACGTTGAGAACCTGTGGGACCTCGTCGAGCGAGAAGCGGCGCAGGAACCCGCCGACCGGCGTCAGGCGCGGGTCGTCGCGGAGCTTGAAGAGCGCGCCGTCAGCCTCGTTGGCGGCCTCGAGCTCGGCCTGCCGCTCGGCCGCGTCGCGGTACATCGTCCGGAACTTGAGCATGGAGAACTCGCGCTCCCCCACGCCGATCCGGCGGTCGCGGTAGAGCACCGGCCCCGGGGAGGTCAGCTTCACGGCCAGCGTGATGAGCGCCCAGAGCGGCAGCCCGAGGACGATCACGACGACGCTGACAACGAGGTCGAAGCCGCGCTTGATCGCCCAGTCGAATCCGGCGAACACGGGCGGCCGCAGCTCGAAGAGCGGGAGGCCCTGGCCGGGGATGTAGCGGGCACGCTGGGCGAGGATCTCGGTCGTCTGAGGCGCCACGCGCACCTTCACGCCCTCGCGCAGCGCCTGCTCCACGATCTGCAGGAGCCCCTCGTTGGCGAGCCGGGAGTCGGCGACGATGAGCTCGTCGACGGGATGCTCGGCGAGGATGCGGGGCAGCTCGGGCAGCGTGCCCAGACGCGGCACCGGCACCTTCCCGGAGCCGGCGACGGCGCCGACGAACTCGTACTCGATGCCTGCGGTCGACCCGAACGCGCGATAGAGGTGCCGGAGCTCGGAGGCCTCGCCGACGAGCAGGGCCCTACGCTTGATCCCGAGCGCGCGGAAGAGCGCCGCGGTCGCCAGGTCGTAGCTCCCTCGCAGGAGCCCGATCAGCCCGGCAGTCAGGACGACCGCGGTCGGGACGAGCAGGTACGTGGAGAAGTCGTGGCCCGCGCCGATCGCGAACGCGAAGGTGAGGACGCCGACGACGATCAACGAGGCGAGGATGCGGCCGAAGCCGGCCCGCTGCTCGCGCCGCTCGTAGAGGCCGTTGCGCCAGAAGACGAGCGCCAGGACGAGCGTCAGGAACGGCAGCCAGGCCTTCTCCGCCTCCCAGAGCAGGCCCCAGAGGGGCGGCACGTTGCCGTGGTAGACCTCGCGGAAGGCAAGCGCCGCGTACAGGCCGAGCGCGAGCCCGGTCAGGTCGAGGACGAGCAGGGCGAGGATGCTCGCGGCCCTGTTGAGGAGAGCACTGACTGGCCGGCGCGTGAGGAAGTACGGCCGCGCGGAGCGCACGTCCCGGGACGGTCCGGGTGCTACGCCGTTCCGCGAGCGCGGCTTGGCGCCCGAGGGCCGCGCACCCTCGGTGCCGGCCACAGCCCGAGTCAGGCGAGCGACGAGCGCCCTCCAACTGTCAGAGCGGATGCCGACAGCCGCTCCACGTCGGCGTCCACCATCATCCGCGCCAGGTCTTCGAAGGAGACGCGCGGCGTCCAGTCGAGCTCACGACGCGCGCGC
>DAITAN010000153.1:0-5917 GCA_036824235.1 Gaiellaceae bacterium
AACTTCTCGCCGGGGCGCATGTCGCGGTCGTCGAGGAGCACCTCGAGGCCCTCCGCCTCCAGGTCGGCGGCGACGCGCTCGCCGATCTCCACAGCCTCGGGCCCGGCCGCGCCGATGGACACAACCTCAACCTCGTACGGCGCGAGCGAGCGGGGCCAGGCGATCCCGTGCTCGTCGTGGCGCTGCTCGACGGCGGCGGCCATGATCCGGCCCGGTCCGATGCCGTAGGAGCCCATGACGATCGCGCGCTCCGTGCCGTCCTCGTCCAGGAACTTCGCGTCGAGCGGCTCCGAGTAGTGGGTCCCGAGCTTGAAGATGTGCCCGACCTCGAGCGCGGTCTGGAAGGTGAGGCGGCCGCCGCACTTCGGGCACGTGTCCCCCTCCCGCGGCTCGCGGATGTCGGCGAAGCTGGCCTCGAAATCGCGCCCGTGCTCGACGCCGCGGAGGTGCCAGCCGGTCCGGTTGGCGCCGACGACGAACTGTCCCTCGCGAAGCGCGTCGTCGGCGAGGATCTCGCCGCCGAAGCCGACCGGGCCGATCGAGCCTGGGTCGGCGCCGAAGGCCTCGCGGATCTCGTCCTCGCTGGCCGGGCGGAAGCCGGTGCCGAGGGCGGCAGCGGTCTTAGCCTCCTCCAGCCGGTCGTCCCCGCGTACGAGCGCGAGCACGAACGTTCCGTCGTCCTTCACGATCGGCATGGCCTTCGACGTGGCGGCGGCATCGATCCCGAGGAGGTCGGCGAGCGCTTCGATGGTCGCTGCGCCGGGCGTCTCCACCTCGGCGGGCGCATCGAGCCGCTGCGGGAACTCGGGTGCGCGCGGGATCCCGCGCGCGACCTCGAGGTCGGCCGCGTAGTCGCTGTTCTCGCACGTGACGAGCGTGTTCTCGCCCGACCCCGACGGCGCGAGAAAGTCGATCGACTCGCTGCCGCCCATCATTCCCGACTCGGCCTGGACGGCGTAGTACTCCAACCCGCAGCGCTCGAAGATGCGGTGGTAGGCCCCTTCGTGGAGACGGAAGCTCCGCTCGAGCCCTTCCTCGTCGCGATCGAACGAGTAGGAGTCCTTCATGATGAACTCGCGCACGCGGATGAGGCCGGCGCGCGGGCGGGGCTCGTCGCGCACCTTCGTCTGGAAGTGGTAGAGGATCTGCGGCAGCTGTCGGTACGACGAGATCTCGCGCGCGTGGAAAGTGATCGTCTCCTCGTGGGTCATCGCCAGCACGAACGAGCGCCCCATGCGGTCCTCGGTCCTCCAGAGCTCGGGGATCACGTAGCGACCACTCGTCTGCCACAGCTCGGCCGGCGCGATCACCGGCATGAACATCTCCTGGCCGCCGATGGCGTTGATCTCCTCGCGGACGATCTGAACGGCCTTCTCGTGGACGCGCCAGCCGAGCGGCAGGAACGTCCACAGGCCGGCGCTCAGCTGGCGGATGAAGCCGCCGCGGACGAGCAGCCGGTGGCTGGCGGCGTCGGCATCGCCCGGATCCTCCCGGAGCGTCGGGATGAACAGCTCGGAGGCTTTCGGCATCAGTCGTCTATGAGGGGCGCTGGGCCGCTTCGGCCATCATGAGTGCGGCCGGCTTCGCCAGCTTCAGGCGCTTCGGCCTGACCATGCCGCCCTCGATCCACCGGTCGATCTCCTCGAAGAGCTCGCTGACGAGCACGTCGGACTCGACCTTCCTGAGCACGCGCCCGTGCGCGTAGATGAAGCCCGTTTCGCGGCCGCCGGCCACGCCGAAGTCGGCGTCTCCCGCCTCCCCCGGTCCGTTCACCGCGCAGCCCATGACCGCGACCTCGAAGGCCTGCGGGTACTGGCGTAGGCGCTCCTCGACGGCCTCGGCGAGGTTCCACACGCCGACGTTGTCGCGCCCGCACGACGGGCAGGCAATCATGATCGGCCCGCGCTCGCGCAGGCCGAGCGCCTTGAGGATCTCCCACGCGACCTTGACCTCCTCGACCGGGTCGGCGGTCAGCGAGATCCGGATTGTGTCGCCGATCCCATCCATGAGCAGGCTCCCCACGCCGATGGCGCTCTTGATCGAGCCGCTCGCGGGCGTGCCGGCCTCCGTGACGCCGAGGTGCAGCGGGTAGGGCACCCTCTCGGAGAGCATCCGGTAGGCGCGGATCATCGTCGGGACGGAGCTCGACTTCACGGAGATCTTGAAGTCGTAGTAGTCGAGGCTCTCGAGCAGGCGCACCTGCTCCAGCGCCTCCTCGACGAGCGCGACGGCAGTGTCCTCCTGAGCCAGCCCGAGAAGGTGCTTGGGGAGCGAGCCCGAGTTGGCGCCGATCCGCATCGGGATCCCGCGCGCCTTCGCCGCCTTCACGACCTCGGCGACCTTGTCGGCGCCGCCGACGTTGCCGGGATTGATGCGCACCGCCGCCACGCCCGCGTCGACCGCCTTCAGCGCCAGCGAGGCGTTGAAGTGGATGTCGGCGATCACCGGGATCGGCGAGAGGTAGACGAGCTTCGCAAGGGCCTCGGCGTCCTCGTTTTTGGGGACGGCGACGCGAACGAGCTCGCAGCCGGCGGAGACGAGGTCGCCGATCTGCGCCATCGTCGCGTCGACGTCGTACGTCTTCGTGAGCGTCATCGACTGCACGACGACCGGCGCGCCACCGCCGATCGGGACGCTGCCGACCTTGATCTGACGCTCGCTCGCCATCGCCGCGAAGTCTAGCCGCCCGCCGTTGTCTCCCTAGCCACCACGGAGGCGGTCGATGTCGTTCGACAGGCCGATGACAAAGAGCAGGAGCACGAGCGCGATGCCGACCATCGAGAAGCGCTCGTACGCCTCACGGGGGATCGCGCGGCCGCGGACCCGCTCCGCGATCGAGAACGCGATGTGCCCGCCGTCGAGCGGAAGCAGCGGCAGCATGTTCAGGAGCGCCAGCGACAGGCTGATGAACGCCAGGACCTGGAGGTAGTAGCGGAAGCCGGCCTCGAGGGACTCGCTCGACACGGCCGTGATGCCCACGACGCTCGCGACCTCGTCGCGCCCCGAGCCGGTGACGATGCGGCCGAGCGAGGCGCCGATCGCCTTCGTCACCTCCCACGTCGTCTCGAATGCGAGCCCGATCGACTCGAGCGGCCCGTAGCTCTCGTACTGGAGGCCGAACGCGAAGCCGAGCCGGTAGCTCCCGTCCTCCTGGGCCTGCGGCGTGCCCTCGAGCGTCACCGTCGAGCCTTCGCGCTCGACCGTGAGTGCGACCGGACCGCCTTCGCCCTCGCGGATCGACTCGGCCAGGTCGGCGGCCTCGCCCTCCGCGCCGTTCACGGCGAGGATCTCATCGCCCGGCTGGAGACCCGCCGCGGCAGCCGGCGAGCCGGGCACGACCTCCTCCACCGTTCGCGTCGCGCCCGTCGGGACTCCGAGCATGAACACGATTGCGAGCGCGACGACAGCGAAGACGAGGTTCGTCAGCGGGCCCGCGGCGATGACCGCGATCCGCTTGCTCGACGGCGCCTTCCAGTACGCGTCGTCGGAGAGCGCGTCCTCGACCTCCGTCAGTCCGCGGTCGGCCGCTTTGCGCGCGTGCTCAGAGAGCTCCGCCCGCTCCACGGCGGCGCGCAGCTCGGAGACGTGTGCGCGGGCGTCGCCGAGACGGTCCTCGGCCAGCGCCTTCTCGACCGGCGCCGCGGCGTCGGCCACCGAAGGCACCTCCTTGACGGCATGGCGGAGGTGGATCTCAAGGTCGCCCGCCGCCGGCCTGTGCATCCCCGGGATCTTCACGTAGCCGCCGAGCGGGATCGACCCGATCCCGTACTCGATGCCCCTGTGCTTCCGCTTCACGAGCGCCGGCGGGAAAAAGATGTAGAAGCGCCGCGGCCGCATCTTCACGGCGAGGGCGACGAAGAAGTGCCCGGCCTCGTGGATGAGGATCAGGAAGGCGAGGCCTCCGATGGCGACGGCGACGTTCACGACTCGCTCTAGTGAACCAGTTCCCTGGTGCGCGCCGACGCAACGCGCCGCGCCTCGGCGTCCTTCGCCGTCAGCTCAACGAGGTCCGCCGCCGGCGCGCAATCGATCTGCGCGAGCGTCTGCTCGACGACGCCGGCGATGCCGAGGAAGGACAGCTCGCCGTCGAGGAACGCCGCCACGGCCACCTCGTTGGCCGCGTTGAGCACGCACGGGGCCGTATCTCCCGCCTCGCCGGCCGCCCGGGCCAGAGCGAGGCACGGGAACGCGTCCACGTCGGGCGCCCGGAACTCGAGGATCAAGCCGGCGGCGAGGTCGAGGGGCTCGATCGGCGTCGCCGCGCGCTCCGGGTAGGTCAGCGCGTACGAGATCGGGACGCGCATGTCCGGGTAGCCGAGATGCGCGAGCGAGGCGCCGTCGCGGAAGCGGACGAGCGCGTGCACGACCGACGTCGGGTGGACGACAACCTCGATCCGGTCGTACGGGAGCTCGAAGAGGTAGTGCGCCTCGATCAGCTCGAGGCCCTTGTTCATGAGCGTCGCCGAGTCGACCGTGATCTTGGGGCCCATGCTCCACGTCGGGTGGGCGAGCGCCTCCGACGAGGTCACGTCCTCGAGCTCGCCGCGGCCTCGCCCGCGGAACGGGCCGCCCGAGGCGGTGAGGACCAGCGAGTCGATCGTGTCGGGCTCGGCGCCGTCGAGGAGCTGGAAGGCGGCCGAGTGCTCCGAGTCAACCGGCAGGAGGCGCCCTCCTCCCCGCTTCCAGGCCGCCAGCGCCAGGTCGCCTCCAGAGACGAGGCTCTCCTTGTTGGCCAGCGCCAGGTCGACGCCGCGCTCGAGCGCCCAGAGGGTGGCCGGCAGACCGGCAAAGCCGACCACGGCGTTGAGCACGACGTCGGGCTCGGCGCGGTCGAGCAGGTCCGTGAGGTCGCCGCCGACCTGGGTCAGCGGCGCAAGCCCATCGATCTCCTGCGAGCCCGATGCGGCCGCAACGAGCTCGAGGCCCGGATGCTCCTCGATGATCTCGAGCGCCTGGCGTCCGATGGAGCCCGTGGCGCCGAGCAGGGCGATGCGCTTCATCGCAGTCAGTGTAGAAGCCGTTACGTGAGCGCGAGGACGGCGAAGTACGCGGCCGGCCCGGCGAAGACGAGGGAGTCCACGCGGTCGAGCACCCCGCCGTGGCCGAGAAGGAAACGGCCGGAGTCCTTGACCCCCAGGTCGCGCTTCACCATCGACTCGAAGAGGTCGCCCGCGACCGCCGCGAGCACGACCACGCCTCCGAAAGCGAACGCCTCCCAGCCGTCGATCGGGATCGGCTCCTGGTTGAACGCGATCCAGGGCGTCAGCACGCCGCCCACGAGGCCGGCCACGAATCCCTCCCACGTCTTCCCGGGCGAGATCGCCGGCGCCATCTTGTGCCGACCGGCCAGGCGGCCACCCGCGAACGCGAGCGTGTCCGCCACGAAGACGGTGATGAGCACTGTGATGAGGACGAGCCGCCCGTCCGGGTCGAGGTCCCGCACGAGGACGAGATGGCCCAGGCCGAGGCCGATCCACGCCGCGCCGAGGACGGTCGTCGCAACCGCGACGGTCGTGGACTGGCGGGTCTCCGAGACCGCGGCGAAGACGAACGCGAGCAGGATCGTGACCATAAAGCCGCCGAGCATCCACTCCGGCCCGCCGAGCCAGGCGCCGAGGACGGCCGCGAGCGCGCCGCCGTAGCCCGCCAGGACGAGCGGCCGCAGCGAGCGGGCCATCTGGTAGAGCTCGTGCAGCGCCAGCAGTGCGGCGAGAGCCGCGAGCGCAAAGAGCGCCCAGCGGCCGTAGTAGGCCGCGAAGAGGACAAGGGGCAACCCCGCCGCTGCGACGGCGATCCGACTTAGGAGTGAGCTCATCGCCCGGCCTTAGGCCGATGAGGGGGAGGGTGTGTGAGGGAACCGGAAGGTTCCTTCACTGCATCAAAGAAGGGGGCACGCGGGGGAAACATGGTTTCACCC
>DAITAN010000154.1:0-5898 GCA_036824235.1 Gaiellaceae bacterium
CCGGGCCGGTGCCGGTGCGGTTCGACGGCTCGGTGGAGGAGCTCCCCGACCTCGCCTTGGCGAGCATTTCGCTTACGGGCGCCGACGCGGACTGGCGCCGGGCTCTTCTCCGAGAGCTCGCCCGCGTTGCCCTCGAGAGGGCCGCGCCATGAGGGTCTCCATGGAGATCAACGGCCGCGCTCATGAAGGCGAGGTCGAGCCGCGCACCTTGCTCTCCGACTTCATCCGTCACGGCGCGGGCCTCCACGGGACGCACGTCGGCTGCGAGCACGGCGTCTGCGGCGCGTGCACCGTCCAACTCGACGGCGAGCCGGTGCGCTCCTGCCTCATGCTCGCCGTGCAGGCCGACGGCCGCTCGCTCCGCACGGTCGAGGGACTCGCGCCCCCCGGCGGCCTGCACCCGATCCAGGCCGCCTTCCAGGAGACGCATGCCCTCCAGTGCGGCTTCTGCACCCCGGGCTTCCTGATGAGCATCGAGGCCTTCCTCCACGAGCGTCCCCACCCGACCGAGCACGAGATCCGCGAAGCCCTCGCCGGCAACCTCTGCCGCTGCACCGGCTACAAGGCCATCATCGAAGCCGTCGAGCTCGCCGCCGAGCGGCTCGCCCCTCCCTAGCGGCGGCTAGTTCGTGAAGGGCTCGACCTCGTAGCCGGCGGCTTCGAGGGAGCCCGCGCCCGCCCAGCCCCAGATCAGCTCGACGTCCTCGTCGGAGGTGTTGTCGAAGCCGTGCCAGTCGCCGGCGGGGGTGAAGATGACGTCGCCTGCGGCGGAGGGCTCCATGCCCTCGTTGGTGTGCACGAGCCCGCGGCCGGAGAGGACGAGCAGGAACTCGTCGCACTCGAAATGGCGGTGACGGTCGTGCTTCGCCCCCGGCGGGAGCACGGTGCGCCCGAAGACGAGGCGCTCGGAGCCCGCGGACGCTGCGTCGATGAGGAACTGCACCTGCATGTCGACCCAGCCCTCGTCCTCGCGCAGGCCCTGGACGAGCGGGACGTCCTCGACGCGCGTGCGGTACCGCGGCACTACTCGCCGAGCTCCCGCGTTCCCGCGAGGCCGTTGAGCGCGCGGAACACCTCGTAGACGACGGAGAAGTCGTACTGCTCGAGACCCATCCCGCGCGCGGCCGTCAGCAGCTCGTTGGCCGCTGTCGACGTGGGGAGAGGCGTCGCGAGCCGCTTCCCCGTCCCGAGCCCAAGCGTCATGTCCTTTTGCTGGAGGTTCACGTTCGACCACGCCTCCGCAGGCATGTTTCCCTCGAGGATGAACGGCCCTCGGTACTGGAGCATGGGCGACGAGATCACGCTCTGGAGCAAGGCCTCGACCGCCACTTCCCGCTCGACGCCGCCCTTTTCGGCCATGGCCACGTTCTCGCAGAAGGCGACCATCTCGGCGACGAGGGTGTTGTTGATCGCCAGCTTCACGATCAGCCCCTGCCCGCTGTCTCCGATCCGCATCACCTTCGGCCCGATCTGAAGGAGCAGCGGGCGCACGCGCTCGTACGCCTCCTCGTTCCCGCCGACCATGATCGAGAGCTGTCCGGCCTCGAGCGTGGCGATGCTCCCAGAGACAGGCGCGTCGAGCATGACCCCGCCGGCAGCCGCCACTTCGCTCGCCAGCGAGGCGCTCGCCGCCGGGTCGATGGTGCTCATCTCGACGACGACGGTGCCGGGCTGCAGGCCTTCGAGCAAGCCCTCGGGGCCGGAGATCACCGCCTGGACTGCAGCGGTGTCCGTGACCATCGAGAAGACGACGTCGGACGCGCGTGCGACCGCCGCGGCCGAGCTCTCCTCGACGAGCCCGTTGGCGACCAGCTCGCCGGTCTTTCCCGGCGTCCGGTTCCAGCCGTGTACCTCGTTGCCCGCGGCCAGGAGCCGTGCGGCGATGCGGCTGCCCATCGAGCCCAGCCCGACGAACCCCAACCGCTGCGGGCTCTCAGCCGACGGCGTCGACAATCTCGGGCGTGAGGCTCTCGAAGCCGCTCAGGAACTCGCGGCGTTCGCGGTGCAGGCGCTCGACCTGCCGCTCGTACTCATCGGTGCGCCCCTGCGCCTCGTAGAGCTCGCGCGGCCGTAAGACGGCCTCGTCCTCGGCGTCGATGCCGGGCACATGCCTGGCCACCTTGTAGCCGAAGTCGGGATCCTCTTCCCACTCGATCGTGCCCTCGGCAATCCCCTTGACGATCGCCGACGAATGCTTGATGCGCACCTTGCGCGCCTGCTCGTTCGCGACCGGCCCGCCGACGCTCCCCGTGTTCATGAGGAAGACCTCGAGCGGGTGCTCGGCGAGCAGCTCGAGGAAGCGGTTGCCCTGGAGGTCGTGCGGCATGGGGAAGAACGGGTTCGTGCCCGGGACGCGCAGGAACTTGCCCTCCTCCGCGGCGCCTCCAGCGGCGGTGCCGGTGGTCTCCCCGAGCATGAAGAAGGCCGCTGCCTGCGGCCCTTCGAGCTTGGCGACTGCGGGGATGATGCCCTCGTTTCTGTTCAGGACGAGCAGGAAGTGGGCCTCGTCGATCGCGCGTGTGGCGGCCGACTCGATCACGTCGAACGGGAACGTCGCGCGCCCGTTCTTCGTGTAGCTCTCGTCGTAGAAGTCGACGTCGTCGCCGGTCTGCGAGACGTTCTCGAGGTACGACCGCGGCTGCGTCACCGCGCCGTGGATGGTCGGCTCGTCCTCGGGATTCAGCGCGAAGGTCTTGGCGAAGCAGCCGTTCTCGGTCGCATAGACGGCGCCGTCGGGCATCCAGGCGACGAAATCGTCCTGCACCGGCAGGGAGCCGTTCTGACGCGTGAACGTGGTCGTCGTCTTGCCCGTGCCGGAGAGGCCGACGATCATCGCCACGCGCTCGCCGCGATCGGTCGGGATGATCTTGCAGCCGGCATGGAGCGGAATCCCGCCGCGGTCGTAGACGAGCTTGTTCCACATCCGGAGAATCCCCTTCTTCGACTCGCCGAAGTAGTCGGAGTTGAAGACCCTGTTCACGCCGTTCTCGAGGTCGACGAGGATGAGCCGGTCGTCCGGCCAGCCCGGCGCCTCGAGGTTGGGCGTGTACACGACGGTGAGTTCGGGCTCGAAGTCCTCGTTCTCGTCGACGGCGAACCAGAGCTGCTGCTGCATGCCCGCGATGTTCGCGTTGGCCGCCTCGATGAACAGCCGGACCGGGACGCGGAACTCGGGCTGCGCGCCGAGCCAGCCGTCGATGAGCACCATCTCCTGCTCGGCGATGTAGGCGTCCTGCTTGTCCGCCCACTCCTGCGCCTGCTCGCGCGAGACGGTGCGCTCGACCCCGGGATCGGGATCGTCGGTGACGATGAATGTCGAGGGCGTCGAGCGTGCGAGGACCTCGGTCTGGACGTTCACGTTCCCGTATTTCGTCCAACGGGCGGTCGACATCCTGGCGGCGAGCTCCTGGAGCTCGGTCTCGCTTGGATTCGTGATCACCCCCGCTGCGTGCGGCAGCTGGAAAGCCATCTTGGCCACGCGAGGATCTTACCGGCCATGCGTTTCAGCCGGTCCCGGCTGCGTCCTGGATGAACGACGAATTGACGAATTGCGCCGACACCTTGTAGAAAGCCGCACGAAGGACAATTTTTGGAGCACAACGTCGTCCAGGGCACACGTGCGACGAAGCTTCTTCCTCCTGCGGTGGCCCCTCCTGCGCTGCCCCGCCCACGTTTGGAAGGGAGGCTCGACGACGGCCTCGGGAGGCGCCTGACCATCCTGATCGCGGGCGCGGGGTTCGGCAAGTCGACACTCCTCAGCGCCTGGGCCGCGCCGCACGCGACGGCCTGGTACACGGTCGCCTCCGAGGACGCGGAGCTCGCCTCTCTCGCGCACGGGCTCGTGAGCGCGCTCCGCCTGCGGGTGCCCGGGCTTCAGGTCGGCGTCCCGGCCGCGATCGAGGGCTCTCGAGGCCCCGACGGCGACCACGGCGAGCTCGGAAGCGCCGACGCCTACGCGGCGCTCATCTGCGCCGCGCTTTCCAACGGGCACGCACGCGATCTGGTCTTCGTGCTCGACGATCTCCACGAGCTCGGCGTCAACGGCGCCTCGTCACGGCTCATCGAGTCGCTCGTGCGGCACGCGCCGCCGACGCTGCACATCGTCCTGGCCTCGCGCGACGAGCCGCCCTTCCCCATCGAACGCCTGCGCGGGCAGGGCCAGGTCGTCGAGCTCACCGCGCGCGAGCTTGCCTTCACCACCGACGAGACGCGCCTTCTGCTCCAGGAGGCGCTGGGCGAGTCGGCAGACGACGTCGCCGGCGACCTCCAGGAGGCGAGCCGCGGGTGGCCCGCCGCAGTCCGGCTTGCGCTGGAGGCCCTCCGCGACGTCTCGCCCCAGGAGCGGCGGCGCACGCTCGACGGCCTCCGGCGGCCCGGCGGCCGCCTCTTCTCCTATCTTGCGGGCGAGGTCTTCGAGCGCGAGCCCGAGGACGTCCGCGCGCTCGTGAGGACAGTCGCCCCGCTCGACCGCTTCAACGCGGAGCTCTGCGAGGCTCTCGGCGCGGTCGGCGCTGCCGAGGCGCTCGCCTCGCTCGAGCGCCGCGGGCTCTTCGTCGAGTCCGACCGGAGCGAGGCGGGCTGGTACTCGCTCGGAGCGCTGGTGCGCGAGTTCGCACGCGAGAGCATGGCGCTGTCCGACGAGTCGGAGGTTCTCACCCGCGCGGCGGCATGGCTGAAGGCCGAGGGCTTCGTGGAGGACGCGCTCCGCGCTCTCGCGGCTGCGGGCGCCAACGAGGAGCTTGCCGCCCTGCTCGCCGAGCGGGGGGAGGCCATGCTGTCGGCCGGGGCCGTCGACGCCGTCGTCCGCTACACGGAGCTCCTCCCCGATACCTCCCTGAGCACGGCGGTCGTGCTGCTCGCCGGCCGGGCGCGGCAGATCAGGGGTGAGTGGGAGGACGCGCTCGCCTGGTACGCGCGGGCCGCGGACGAGTACGAGCTCGCACCGGGGCTGGCGTGGCGCGTCGGCCTGATCCACCACCTGCGCGGCGACCTGGACGCGGCGGTAGCCGTCTACGAGCGCGGGCGTCTCGACGGCGAGTCGCCACGGGACGAGGCGCTCCTGCTCGCCTGGTATGCGAGCCTTGAGTGGCTCCGCGGCGACCTCGAGAAGTGCCGCGAACGTGGAGGTCGGGCGCTTCAGATCGCCACGCGCATCGGTGACGCTCAGGCGCTCGGCGCCGCGCACACGGTGATGGCGCTCATCGCGGCCTACGAGGGCGACCGCGTCGCCAACGACTCGCACTATCTGCGCGCGCTCGAGTACGCCGAGCGAGCCGGCGACGTCATGCAGGTCATCCGGGTGCACACGAACCGCGGCTCGCGCCGCATGGAGGAGGCCGACTACGAGGAGGCGCTCGCGGAGCTCGAGATCGCGCTGCGGCTCGCCGACGTGGCCGGTTTCGTCTTCTTCCGCGCGCTCGCGCTCGGGAACCGCGGGGCGGCGCTCCTGCGGCTCGGCCGGCTCGAGGAGGCGATCTCCGACCTCGAGGCCGCCCGCTCCGCCTACCAGGGGATCGGCTCGCGGGACGTCTGCTACGCGCTCCAGCACCTCGGTGACGTCTACCGGGAGCGCGGGGACCTCGCCCTGGCCCGTGCGGCCTTCGAGGAGGCCGTCGAGAGGGCGGGCGACGCGGGCGACCTCCAGGCGCTCGTACCCTCCCTCGCCGGGCTGGCGCGTGTGGTCGCGGGCGAGGACCTGGGGCGGGCGGCCGAGCTCGCCAACCGCGCGATCGGATACGGGCCGGGGATGGCGTACGTCGTCGCGCTGCTCGCAGCCGCGGACGTGGCTCTCCGCGGGGGAGACCGCGAGCGGGCCGCGGAACTGGCGGCCGGAGCCGCAACCGAGGCGGGCGCGCGACGCGACCGCGCCGGGCTAGCCGAGGCTCTGGAGCTCGGGGC
>DAITAN010000155.1:0-5780 GCA_036824235.1 Gaiellaceae bacterium
GCCCCCTTCTTTGATGCAGTGAAGGAACCTCCCGGTTCCCTCACACACCCTCCACTCGCTCACGGGCCGGTCGGCCCGTGAGCGAGGTCCGCGGCGAGGAGACGCTTTCGGACCCCCTGCGCGAGGACGAGGACGTTCCGCGCCAGCTCGGGATCGCCGCCCTCGCCTACGACACGGCCATCTACGGCGGCACGCGCGTCGCGGTCAAGTCGCTCGCCTTCCTGCTCGTCCCTCTCTACGCGCATTTCCTCAGCCCGTCCGAGTTCGGCGTGCTCGAGCTTGTGCTCGCGACGATGGCGCTGATCGACGTCCTCATCGCGCTCCCGGGGACGCTTGCGCGCTTCTTCTTCGACAAGGACGACCGTGCCTGGCGGCGCCAGGTCATCACGACGTACTTCGCGATCGAGGCCGCGTATCCGGCGGTCCTGATCGCGGGACTCATGCTCTTCTCGGGCCCGCTCGCCGACGGGGTGGCCGGCAAGACGACCTACGCGACGCTCCTCATCATCGCGCTGGCCGATCTCTACCTGACGAACATCGTCGACCTCCCGATGGCGCTCTGCCGGCTGCGGCGGAAGCCGATGACGTTCGCCTTCTACGCGCTCTCGCGCGCCGTCACGATGGTCGTATTCAGCGTCCTCTTCGTCGCGGTCTGGGAGTACGGCGTCAAAGGGATCCTGCTCGCGTCGCTGACGAGCGCCTGCGTCGTGTTCGTCATCTCGGCGCGCGAGTGGGTGCGCGATCTCGTGCCGCGCATCCCGCGGGGCCTCGTTCGGGAGATGTTCGAGTTCTCGTGGCCGACGATCTTGAGCGGCATCGCGTTCTACGCGCTCAACTTCCTCGACCGCTTCTTCGTCGCGCACTATCACGGCACGGGCGACACGGGCCTCTACGGAGCCGCCTTCCGCTACAGCCAGGTCGTGGTGGTCGGAGTGTTCGCCTTCCGCATGGGCTGGTCCCAGTGGCACTTCTCCTGGCTCAACACCGAGCGCCACCCGCAGATGGTGTCGCGAGGGGCCAACTACTTCTTCTTCGCGATCGGCTTCCTCGTCGCGCTCGTCTCGCTCTGGATCCTCCCGGTCTTCCACCTGCTGATGCCCGAGCGCTTCTGGGAGGCCACCTACGCGGTCCCGCCGCTCGCCCTCGCAGCCGCCGGCACGGGCGCGTTCACGGTCTTCGCCGTCGGCGTCAACGTGACCAAGCGCATGCGCCTGCTCCTGCCGCTCTCGGGCGGGTCGGCGGCGCTTGCGATCGGCCTGTACTTCCTGCTCATCCCGCCCTTCTCGTTCCTCGGCGCCGCGTGGGCGACGGCATCGTCCTTCGCGGTCATGGCCGTCGGGATGCTCGTCATCTGCCAGCGGATCTATCCCGTGCCCTGGGAATGGCGCCGGATCGGGCTCGCAGTCGTCGTCACGGTGGGGCTCTGCTTCGCCGCGCTCGCCCTCGATGCGTGGGTGCCCTTCGACGCCTCGCTGGTAGCCCGCGCCGCGCTCACGCTTGCCTACCCGCTCGTCCTCGTCGCGCTCGGCTTCTTCCCGCGCAGCGACCTCGCCGCCATGCGCGAGCGCCTGCGGCTGCGGCGGTAACTACTCGGACTTAGTGAAGAGGAGCATCTTCTGATTGCGCGGGTTCTGCCAGTCGCCCACGTACTCGGGGCGCAGCTTCGTTCCCTCGCAGATCCACTCGAACGTCGCGAAGTCGTAGTGGAAGAAGTCCTCGTCGAAGTGCGTCCAGAGGCCCGGCTTCTGCTCGACCGGGTCGAGGTTCCGCTTGCCGTGGGCGTTCTCGTAGATCGTCGCGTAGAACTGGCCGCCGGGCACCAGGGCCTCCTCCATCCGCATCAGGCAGCGGATGATGTGGTTGAGCGGCAGGTGCGTGAAGACCGACTGGGCCAGCGCGAAGTCGAACTGGCGGTCGAGCTTCCGGAAGTCGAAGTCCGCCATCACGGTCAGCACCGGCCGCCTGTCGACGAGCCCGTGACGCGGAAGCTCGACGTCCCGCCCGGCCGCGAGCAGCTCGGCATGGAGGTCGACGCCGTAGTAGTGGCCGGGCTCGAGGTGGCGGATGAAATGGAGGCCAGCGCGCAGCGGCCCGCAGCCGACGTCTAGGAGGTAGTGCTCCGGCTCGAGCCCTCGCCCGACCAGGAAGTCGTACTGGAGCCGGCCCAACTCGTCCCAGGGGAGACCGATCGCCTTCCGGTGCCAGTCAGGGTCGACGTAGCGCCAGTAACGGCGCGGCAGCGCACGCTTCAGCGGCCGCTTCACGGAGACCGGAACGTGGGGCGTGACCGCCCCGAAAACCCTTTGAGAGACGCGCTTGACCTGGGGCACGCGCGGCATCGTAGCCAGTAATCTCCGGCGGGTGCGCCCCCTGACGCTGCTCGTGACCGCCTCGGGAGCGCCGGGTGCGGCGGCCCTCCTCAGGGCGCTCAAGGAGAACGGCGAGCGCGAGGTGCGCGTCCTCGGCTGCGACATGAACCCGCGCTCGATTGGACGCTTCGTGGCCGACGACTTCCACGTCGTGCCGGCCGGCCACACGCCCGAGTTCGCCCCGGCCGTGCTCGACCTCTGCAAGCGCGAGGGCGTGGACGTGCTGCTCCCGGAGTCCTCCAACGACATCCTCGAGCTGGCGAAAGCGAAGGCGGAGTTCGAAGCGGAGGGGATCACGGTCATGGTCAGCCGCCCCGAGGCGATCGAGCGCGCCGAGAACAAGGGATCGTTCTTCGAGCTCCTGGACGAGGTCGGGGTGCGCGCGCCCGAGTGGCGACGCATCCGCGGCGGCTACGAGCTCGAGGCCGCGGCGCGCGAGCTCGGCTATCCGGATCGGGCCGTGTGCTTCAAGCCGCCGGTGGAGAAGGGCGGGCGCGGCTTCCGCATCCTCGACCCGGAGATCGACCGCGCTCATGAGCTCCTGCACGGGAGGCCCGGGAGCGTCGCCATGCGCCTCGAGGAGGCGCTCGACATCCTCCCTGCCGAGGGCGGCGAGGAGCTGCTCGTCATGGAGCTCGCCCAGGGCCAGGAGACCGCGGTCGACGGCTTCGCCCGCGACGGCAAGGTGCTCCTGTGTCACCCCAAGGTGAAGGACGCGTTCAGGGCCAGCCTGGCCATGTACTTCGAGACCCTCGACTCGCCCTACCTGGACGAAGTGGCGGAGAAGATCGTCGCCGGCCTCGGGCTCGACCACTTCTTCAGCGTCAACGTCGTCGGCGAGGTGCCGATCGAGATCAACCCGCGCATCTCCACGTGGGTCTACCAGGAGGACGTCAACATGCCGTGGCTCGGGGTGCGGAACGCCCTCGGCGAGCTTTCGGACGAGGATCTCGCCGAGTACCGCTCGCGCATCCGGCCGAGCCGCCGCGCGCTCCGCTACTTCGACCAGGTCGAGTGGGACGAGTAGCGCCTACGCGGCGTTGAGCCAGGCCAGCACCGCGAGCACGCGGCGGTGGTCGTCCTGGCTCGGGGGAAGCCGCAGCTTCCCGAAGATGCTCGCCACGTGCTTCTCGATGGCGCGGTCGGTGACGACGAGCGCCCGCGCGATGGCGGCGTTCGTGCGGCCCTCGGCCATCAGCTCGAGCACCTGACGCTCGCGCGGGGTGAGCTCGTCGATCGCACGGTGGCGGACGAGGAGCTGCCGGACGACCTCGGGGTCGAGCGCGGTCCCGCCCGCCGCGACACGCCGAAGTGCGTCCACGAACTCGGCGCCGTCGGCGACCCGGTCCTTGAGCAGGTAGCCGAGCCCCTCGCTGCGCTGGGCGAGGAGCTCGCGCGCGTAGCGCTCCTCGACGGCCTGGGAGAGCAGGAGAACCTTGGCCTCGGGGTCGCGCGAGCGCAGCACCGCCGCGGCGTGAACGCCCTCGTCGGTGTAGGTCGGCGGCAGGCGGACGTCGACGACGAAGACGTCGGGCTTGTGCTCCTCCGCGGCGCTCAGCAGCTCCTCGGCCGTCGGCACGGCGGCCGCCACCTCGACGTCGAAGTCCGTCAGGAGACGCGTGAGCGCGTCGCGCAGGAGGCCCGAGTCCTCGACGATGACTACTCGCACGGGATCACCGCCGTGATGGAGGTCGGCCCGCCGGACGGGCTTTCGACGACGAGCGTCCCGCCGAGAGCGCCCACGCGCTCCTCGAGACCCGTGAGCCCCGAGCCGCCGTTCGGTGACGCTCCGCCTTTTCCGTCGTCGCGGACTTCGACGACGAGGATGCCTCCGGCGCGAACGACGGAGACGGCCGCGCGCTCGGCCCCGCTGTGGCGCGCAACGTTGGCGAGCGACTCGGAGACGACGAAGTACGCAGCGGCCTCGACGGCCTCCGGCGGCCTCTCGCCGATCTCGGTCGCGAGCGAGACGGGCACGGGAGATCGAGCCGCTAGCGCCGAGAGCGCGGCGTCGAGCCCGCGGTCGGTGAGGACGGCGGGGTGGATGCCGCGCGCGAGGTCGCGAATCTCGACGAGCGCCTGCTTGGCGTCCTCGTGCGCGACGCGGACCAGGTCGGCCGCCTCCTCGGTGGAGCCGCCCTCCTCGAGCCGCCGGCGCGCCCGGCCGAGGTCGACGGCCAGCGAGACCAGCCGCGCCTGCGCTCCGTCGTGGAGGTCGCGCTCGATCTGACGTCGATCTCCCGACGCGGACGAGACGGCCAGGTCGCGCTGCGCGGCCAGCCGCTCCGAGGCCTTCTCGAGCTCGCGCCTCGTCGGGCCCAGGAGCCCGCGCATGATCGACTTGTGCACGGCGAGGAGGCCGCGGAGGATCCAGGGCGTCAGGAAGAGGAGCAGAAGCCCTCCGCCGACAAGCCCGATCCACTCGAGTTGGGTGTCGAGCTCGTTGTTGTCCCAGAGGACGTCCCCGCGGTTGTCGGACGGGATGGCGAAGTACCAGATCGGCGCGGTGACGAACCAGAGTGCGATCGACCAGCCGATCACCGCAACCAGAAAGAGCAGGAGCCCTAACGGGAAGAGCAGCATGAGGTAGAGAATCTCCCGCCATGAGCCGAGGTCGGCCAGCGGCTTGAGCCAGTCCCGCCAGGCCGACCAGTCGTAGGTCCGCCGCGGCCGGTCCGCGATGGGCTGGTCGAGGAGGCTGCGGGACAATGCCCGCTCGAGGCGCGCCCCCTGGCTCGCCAACAGGAGCGTCCCGACGAGCAGCGGGATCCCGAGCAGGAAGAACGTGCTCACGCTGACGATAAGCAGGGTCAAGAGGACGGAGAACCAGAAGACCCCGGCCGGGAGGCTGACGAGCGAGTACGCGGTCTCCTTCCACGTCCTGGCGCGGAAGGGCTCTGTGAAGAAGCGTGGGACGGTCATCTGGTCTCTGCGGCCACTGTACGCACGGGTGGCTACAGGCACCATGGCGCTGCCCGGTGTCCTCGGGCTCGTGAGAGTACTACCCCCGAAGAGGCGCTAGATCCTGCGCGCGCCGACCCAGCGCGAGGCGTACCAGGACTCGCTGAGGCTCGAGATCTTCACCACGTCACCGGAGCTCGGGGCGTGGATGAACCTGCCTCCGCCGAGGTAGATCCCGACGTGCCCGAGGCCGTTGAAGAAGACGAGGTCGCCCGGCCGAAGGTTGCCGCGCGACACCGCGCGCCCGTGGCCGTACTGCATGGCGGCGTTGTGCGGAAGCGAGACGCCGACCTTGCGGTAGAGGTACATGACGAAGCCGGAGCAGTCGAAACCGGTCGAGGGCGAGGAGCCGCCCCAGCGGTAGGGAATCCCGAGGTAGCGGCGCGAGAGCTGCGCCACGCGCGCCCCGCGGCTCGACGCTGCGGGTGCCGCCTCGCCACCGCCGCCGCC
>DAITAN010000156.1:0-5771 GCA_036824235.1 Gaiellaceae bacterium
TACCGGTGCTGGAGGACTTCGCGCGGGCGGCGGGCGCGGCGGGCATCGGCCCCGACGTCTTCGTCGTCGCCTACGACCAGGGGATGAACGGGGGCGCGGCGCGGCTCTGGTGGCTCCTGCGCCACTGCGGGCACGACGACGTGGCCGTTCTCGACGGTGGCATGGACGCCTGGATGGGGCCGCTCCGCGCGGGCGAGGAGGAGATCGAGCCTTCCGAGCTCACCCTCAGGCCGCGCCAGGGCGACACGATCCAGGCCGACGAGCTCGAGTCGCGGCTCGAAGACGACCGCCTGACGATCGTGGACGCCCGGGTGCCCGAGCGCTACCGCGGCGAGGTCGAGCCCATCGACCCCGTGGCCGGCCACATTCCGGGCGCCCGCAACGCTCCCTTCGCGGACGACCCTCCGTCGGACTTGCTCGAAGCAGACGAGATCGTCGCCTACTGCGGCTCGGGGATCACCGCCGCCGTCGTGCTCCTTCGCCTCGCTCAGGCCGGACGCGACGACGCGAAGCTCTACCCGGGTTCGTGGAGCGACTGGGTCGGTCGCGGACTGCCGGTCGAGACCGGCTAGCCCCTCGCGCCGAAGATCGCCCTGGCCGCGCGCCCGAGACCGGCCCGGCTCTTCGCCTGCACCCAGCAGGTGTAGCGCGCGTTGCCGAGGCCGCGCACGCGAAGCGGCGAGCGCAGCGACGATCCACGCACGACCTCGCCGCCGCCGCGGCAGACCGCCTGGTAGCCGCGCACCTTCGAGCCGCGTGGGAGCGCCTTCAGGAACCAGACCGTCCCGACCGTGGCCGTCGAGCGCCGCGAGTTGACGTTCCGGGGCCGGCCGGGGCTGGCGTTTCCGCGAATCCTCAGCTTGCGCTTCGAGAAACGGAGATTTTCCATCGTCACCTTCACGCTGGTCCCGATCTCCACGACGCTGACGGTCGGCGCGGGGCCGGGGCCGGCGGTGGCTGCGAAGGCGGCGGGCGTCAGGCTCGCCGGATCGTCGACGTCGTAGAGATGGCTCAGCATCGCGAACGGGAGCCGGAACTCGGCGGAGCCCACGAACGGCGTCACGCCGCCGACCTCGAAGTGCGGGTTCGCCACGTCGAGGACGATTGCCCGCGTGGCGTAGTCGAGCGTGGGAGGCGAGGAGACCCAGGACGCGCTCGTGGCCAGGTCGAAGCCGCGCATGGCCGCCTCGTCCGCGGGGCTGTCGAGATAGCCGAGGTCGCCGATCCAGAGCTCGAGCTCGCCCGGGCGCATGACCGTCGCGGTCATGGGGCAGATCCCGCTCGGCCCGCAGTCGCCCGCCATCCGGACGGGGCTCAGCGTCGCCGTAACCGTCCTGCTCCCCGCGCTCCCGCCGCGGACGATGGTGACGTCGCGTCCGCGCGCAAAGGTCTCGCCGACGACCGTGTCGCCGGTATTCACCGCGAGCTCCCAGACCTGCCCCAGGGGAAGCGGGCCGCCGCCGGTCTGCCTGATCGTCGCCACGAAGTCGTAGGCCGAGAGAGGGTCGACGGTGTCGACGGAGATCTCGTACGGGTCGCCGCCGCCGCCCGGGTACGGCTGACTGACCCCGCCGAGCTTGGCGGAGATCACGCAGTTCGTCGTGACCACGCCGGTGCAGAGGGGCAGCTGCGCCGCCCACACCGACTGCGCGGCGGCAAGGGTGGCCACGACTGCGGCCGCGAGGACGAGAAGGCGCGAAGACCCCATTCCGGCTCGCACTATGGTCCTCACCCCGGACGGGGGCAAGGTCCAGGAGGGTTTGGCGGGATGTTGCTCGCTGTCAGGGCGTGATGGTCGTTCCGAGGCAAGGACGCAGGGAGCGTTCGTAGCGAAAGAGCTACGGGCGCGACTGAGGACGTAGTCCTCGGGGCGAGCAGCGCGGCCTGACGGCATCGCCAATATCTCGCCGAACCCTCCTAAGAGAGGGAGATTTCGACAACGCCTTCGAACGTCGGCGCGTCGGGCTCTGCGCGGTAGCGTTCGTAGACGAGCGCGGCGACCGCGAGGTCCTGCACGGCGAGGCCCGTGGAGTCGAACACCGTGATCTCGTCCGCGGAGGCCCGCCCGGGCGCGTCGCCAAGGAGGATGTGCCCCAAGTCCGTCACGTCCGCACGCCCGATCGACCCGGCGTCGACGGCCCGGCCGATGTCGCCGTTGTGGCTCGCCTGCTCCCACTCGTCCACTACGACGCGGGCGCGCAGGAGCTCCTCGACCGCGATCTCCGCCTTGCCGGGGCCGTCCGCGCCCATCAGGGACACGTGCTGACCCGGGCGCAGGCTTCCGGGCGAGAAGAGGATCTCGCGGCCGGGCGTGACCGTGGCGACGATTTCCGCGCCGAGTGCCTCCTCGCGCGAACCGGCAGCGGCCGCGCCGAGCTCGGCCGCGAGCTCGGCAGCCCGCGCGGTGTCGACGTCCCAGAGAACGACACTCCGCCCGCGGGCGAGGAACGTTCGCGCGACCGCGCGCCCGTTGACGCCGCACCCGATCACGGCTGCGGGGCCGTCGCCGG
This sequence comes from Gaiellaceae bacterium, assembly GCA_036824235.1. Lineage (GTDB taxonomy): Bacteria > Actinomycetota > Thermoleophilia > Gaiellales > Gaiellaceae > JAIBJN01. Next base: position 2,511 of record DAITAN010000156.1, read on the forward strand.
CTCCAAGGGTCTCCGCGGCGAGCACGGCGGCAGCGCCCGTACGGAGTGCGGTGAGAGCGCCGGCGTCGAGCTCGGCCAGCAGGCGGCCGTCGGAGGCGTCCGAGAGCAGGACGATGCCGCTGACCGTCGGGAGGCCTCGCTTCGGGTTGTTCGGGAAGGATGTGACCCACTTGACGGCCGCGTAGCCGCCGCCGCGCGCCGGCATGGCTCTGAAGTCGCCGTCGGGCGGCGCCTCGACGTAGACCTTCGAGGGCATGAGCCACTCGCCGCGGGCGTGCGCGAGGAACGCCTCGCGCACGGCATCGACTGCGACGCCCCGGTCGACGGCCCCGTAGACATGCTTGGCGGAAAAGACTGGGATGCTCATGGCAGAAGCGCGCGTATCCTAGGCCCCCGTGCAGGTCACCGTCTGTGACGTCGGCCCGCGCGACGGCCTCCAGAACGAGCAGATGGTGCTGGAGCCGCCCGTGCGCGCCGACCTCGTGAACCGCCTCGCGGCCGCGGGTCTCCCCGCCTTGGAGGCCGTCAGCTTCGTCCATCCCGACCGCGTCCCGGCGATGGCCGGCGCCGAGGAGGTCGTGGCCGGCATCGAGCGACGCGCCGGCGTCAGGTACTCGGGGCTCGTGCTCAACGCGAAGGGCGCCGAGCGGTTCGCCGCGACCGAGCTCGACTCCATGCATTTCAACCTCGCCGCGACCGAGAGCTTTGGACGCGAGAACCAGAACGCCACGCCCGAGGAGGCGCTGGCCGTGCTCGCCGACATCGAGACGGACAAGCCGGTGAGCGTTTCAATCAGCGTTGCTTTCGGCTGTCCGTTCGAGGGCGCAGTCGACCCGGCCCGAGTGCTCGAGATCGTCGACCGCGTGAGCGAACTCGGCGCTGACGAGGTCGTCCTCGCCGACACGATCGGCGTGGCTGTACCGCGCCAGGTGAAGGAGCTCGTCTCCGAGGCCGCTCGTCGGGCCCGCCGGACGGGCATTCACCTCCACAACACGCGGAACACCGGCTTCGCGGCCGCCTACGCGGCGCTCGAGGCGGGCGCGACCGTCTTCGAGGCCTCCGTCGGCGGGCTGGGCGGCTGCCCATTCGCGCCGCGCGCCACGGGCAACGTCGCCACCGAGGACCTCGTCTACCTCCTGCACGGGGAGGGGGTGGAAACGGGTGTCGACCTCGACGCGCTCATCGGTGTCTCCGAGTGGCTCGAGTCCCTCCTCGGACGGGAGCTCCCCGGCCAGGTCTACCGGGCCGGAGCCTTCGCGCCGGTCTCGGGCTGAGGCCTTCCCGCTCGTCCTCGCGGTCGGCTCGCTGCTGGCGGGCGCCGGGATCCTGCTCGCCCGCCTCGTCGACGACGTGCAGGGGAAGCCGCTCTTCGAGGACGAGGCCGTCAGCGGCCTGATCGCCGCCCGTCCGCTCGGCGAGGTGATCCAGACGGTCATGTGGGAGCGCGGCGGCGGCCCGCTCCACTTCATCTTCTCCCATATCGCGCTGGCGTTCGACTCGTCGCCGTTCGCGCTCCGCTGGCTCTCGGTCGTCTTCGCGCTCGCAGCGCTTCCGCTCTGCTGGGACGTCGGCCGGCGCCTCGGCGGCCCGGTGGCCGGGGCGGTCGCGGCGCTCGTCGTCGCCACGTCCTCGTTCCTGATCGTCTACGGGACGTTCGCGCGGATGTACACGCTGTACGTGTTCGCGGCCGCGCTCGCGATCGACCTCTTCCTCGTCGCCAACGAGAAGCGCACCGGGCGCTGGGCGTTCGCCGCGGCCGGAGCGGCCTGGCTCCTGCCGGCGATCCACCCATACGGTGCCTTCCTGGTCGTCGCCGAGGCTGTGGTGGCGTTGTGGCTCTGGCGCGGGCGTCCGTTCCGCCCGGCGCTTCCGGCGCTCGCGGTCGGGGTGGCGATGATCCCCTTCGCGGTCGCCGACCTGCGCCTGGCCGACCGCTTCGCCGTCGGGCTCGACGGGGAGGAGGCGATCGCGGCTCCCACGGACGCCTGGGGCCAGCTCGGACGCGCCTTCTCGTCCACGGCGGGCGGCAGCGGGATCTGGGCAGGCCTTTTCATTGCGGCCATGACTGCCGGGCTGATCCTGCTGGTGCGGCGCAACGGGGCATTCGTGGCGCTGAGCCTGGTCGCGTTCCTGCTCCCGCCGGTGTTGCTGCTCCTCGGCCGCTCGGGGAGCGAGCCCGGCCTCTCGCCCCGCCATCTGGTCTACATCGTGCCGCTGGTTGCCGCGCTGATCGGCGTCACCGTGGCGCGGGCGGTTCAGGGACGGGGGCCGCTCGTCTCGGCCGGGGCCGTCGCGCTGGCGGGCGTTCTGCTCGTCGTCGCGCCGTTCGGAGGGATCCGCGATCCGCGCGACTGGCAGAACGACGTCCTCGGAGGCGGGCCGCCGGAGACGGCTCTCGGCGCCGCCACGCGGGTCGCCGCTCCCGCCACCTGGCTGAACGACAACGTCGAGGAGGGGGACGTCCTCTACCCGTACTCGGCCGTCTACTGGGCCGGGCTGCCGGCGACCGGAGAAGCCGAGGTGCTTCCGTACTCGCAGGGCGAGCTCATCCTGCGCGCCGTCGACCGGATCGAGCCTCCGGTCGAGCGAGTCGTCGTCTCCGTGCCGCTCGGCGACGCAAGCCTCGACCGCGAGCGCCTGGACGAGCTGCTCGGCGAAGGCTTCACCGTGCACGACTTCGGCGGCTGGGTGCTCATCGAAGGAACCGGGCCGTACGAGGAGCAGCGCGACGTCCTGCTCGTCATCACGCACGCCCTGCGCTCGGCGCGCGACTCGATCGACGACAAAAGCAGTGCACTCGGCTGGTACTTCAACGTCACGCTGGCCACGCTGTGCGGCGCCGCCCGCGAGGGCTGGGGCGACAAGTGTCCGCTGCCGGCGCCGGACGTGCGCTAGTCGGCGGGCTCGAAGAGGAACCCGCCTTCGCCGCGGATGATCTCGTCGAGATCCACCGGGCAGGTGAGTCGGCCGACGCCGATGCCGTCGGCCCTGACGATGTAGAGATCCTCCGTCCCGGGGTTCGGCCGTCCGACGATGAAGGCGCGCTCGCAGGCCTGGCCCTCCGAGAGCACAAGCTGCGGGTGGCCCGGTAGGTACCAGCTGACCGGTCCGCGCACGGCGTACGCGCTGCCGAGGTACGAAAGCTCGTGAACGCCGCCGTAGAAGGCGACCGGGTCGCCGCGCCAGCCGAGATCGACGAGGTCGTTCGCCAGTTCGTCGTAGGGCGGCGGCGCAAGCTGGACCTCGCGCGCCAGGCCGCCG
>DAITAN010000157.1:0-5749 GCA_036824235.1 Gaiellaceae bacterium
AGGAGGTGGCCCGCGCCGATGCCGAGGCCGCCCGCGCCGAAGCCGAAGCCGCCCGGGCCGAGACCGAGGCCCTGCGGGCCGACCTGGCGGAGGCCTGCCTCGGGGCGGTCGCCGACGTCCTGCGGCGACTCTACGAGTCCGAGGACATCGCCGACGGCCTCGACCAGGCTGCCGAAGAGCTCGAGCAGGTCGCCGCGGACTGCGATTCGTCAGACTGACGCGCGAAAGGAGGACGCATGATCGTGAGCACCGGCCCGAGCATCGAAGGCCGTCCCATCGAGAGATACCTTGGCGTCGTCTCCTCGCAGGCGATCATGGGGATGCACGTGGGCAAGGACATCACCGCCGGTTTCCGCAACATCGTCGGGGGCCGGTCGAAGTCGTACGAGAAGGAGATCGCGCAGGCCGTCGGTGAAGTGATCGACGAGCTGACCGGGAAGGGCGGAGAGCTCGGCGCCGACGCGATCGTCTCGATCGACATCGACTACGAGAGCGTGGGCGGCTCCATGCTCATGGTCGCCGCCAGCGGCACCGCTGTGAAGCTCGGCTGAGCCAGGACCATGGACGAGGCGTTGGTCGTGCCCGGGCTCCCGCTCAAGCTGCGGCGGCTCGGCGAGCCGGCCGCACGCAGTGCCGTCGGAGAGAGATCGCTGAGGCTGAGCGCCGGGCCGCGAACCGACTGGTTCGTTCCGCCCGACGGCTCCGGGCCTCCTGTGATGAACGCGCCGGCCCTCGTCGGAGACACCTCGGGCGACTACGTGCTCGCCGCGCTCGTCGGGGTCGACTTTGCGGCGACCTACGACGCGGGCGTCCTGGCACTGCACGCGGACGACCGGCTCTGGGCCAAGCTCTGCTTCGAGCGGTCTCCGGAGGGGACGCCGATGGTCGTCTCGGTCGTGACGCGCGACGTTTCCGACGACTGCAACTCCTTCGCCGTCGACGGTCGCCAGCTCTGGCTCCGCATTGCGAGGCGGGGACCCGCGTTCGCCTTCCACGCCTCGTTCGACGGGCGCGCTTGGGAGCTGATTCGTCAGTTCGCGTTGGGGGCGGCAGCTAACTCGGCCGTAGGCTTCCTGACCCAGTCCCCGACGGGCGACGGCTGCACGGCGGCGTTCGAGGAGATCTCGTTCCTAGCGGAGCGTCTGAAGGACATCAGAAGCGGGGTCTAGTCGGGTCCCGCGAGGTGATTTGATGGATGTTCCCAACAATCGCGGAGGCACTTTCATGCCCATCCACGGCGTGCTCGCAGAAATGCCCGCAGCACCGGATGCCCATTCCGACGCAAGCTGGCATCCGATTCGCAACTACTTCGGGATCACGGCATTCGGCGTCAACGCCTACACCGCAGCTCGAGCCGGCGATCGCATCATCGGCGAACACGACCACGCAGATCCGGAGGACGAGCAACACCAGGAGCTGTATTTCGTCCACGCCGGCCGGGCACGATTCGAAGTCGATGGCGCGACGATCGACGCTCCGGCCGGCACGTTCGTGAGCGCTCGCGACGTTGCCACACGGCGATCAGCGATCGCTGAGGAAGACAACACGGTCGTGCTCGTCATCGGCGCCGAGTCGGGTGCGGCGTTTGCGATCACACCGGCCGAACGCGCGGACCTCGCTGAGGTCGACCTGCCAGTGCACCCAGCGTGACGGCGCTTCAACCGCGCACGCGACATGGAAGCCGTGCGAGACCTGTCGTGGGGGCAACCAAAGCCACCCTCCGACCCCGCCGTGCTTCGCCGAAACGAGCAGAGGCGCATACGGGATTCGAACCCGTGCTACCGCCGTGAGAGGGCGGCGTCCTAGGCCACTAGACGAATGCGCCGTGCCGGGACAGAGTAGCCGATCGCTCGAGCGGCGGGCCTCGAAGCGAGAGAGGCCGGGCCGCCGACCTCTCTCCCCTGCGCTCGCTTCCGACCAAGATCGAAAGCCTTCGTGCGCACGGCTGATTGTGCGGATGCGCGCATGAGATTTCAAGGGGTCCGGGGACTCAGAAATGGGGGCAGAAGGAGGCCCGGCGTCCTGCGGCCCGAACGCCGAGCCTCCCTTTCGTGCCCGAGTCCTCCCGCCGTGCTCCCCTCACGCGGCGAGTCCCGAAGGTGGCCCGGGAACCAGACGCTTATCTCACACGGCGAGCCGGGCAGACAACGCGTCAGGGGTCGAGGCTTACCTAGCCCAAAGTTTGGCAGTGGTGGGTGGGGGCGGACGCCGAAAGGGGCTCCCGCCCCCACGGAACGGTCGCGAGCTACGGCCCGACGCGACCATTCCTATCGGGGCCGCCTGACTGACCCCGACGATCAAAGAATCGTCCGGCTCGAGCGCTGCGGCGTGCTCACGAAGGGTGAGTGTGCGCCGCGGTTGACGCCGGGCATCGAGACGGAGGAAACTGTTGGCGACCCGCGGGGAGCGCCACCTAAACGCGGCCGACACAGAGGGCCGCCATCGTGCTCCGGCGCGGGTCATCTTTGGTCCGGCTTACTCGACGGCGGAGATCGCGAACGCGAGCCCGAACCCGAGCGTCGTCGCCAGGCCGACCAGCTTGCCTCCGCGCGCGAAGGCCTCGGGCATCATCGTGTCGGCGAGCATCGTCAGGATCGCCCCGGCCGCGAAGGAGAGGACGAACGCGATCGTGCTCGGCGAGGCGTCGCCGAAGAGCCCGTAGCCGGCGAGGGATGCGAGGGCCGAGGCGAGCATGACCACAAGCCAGAGGCCCAGGATGTTGCGCGTGCGCCAGCCCGAGACGCGGAGACCAGTCGTCGCAGCGATCGCCTCCGGAAGGTTCGAGAGGAACACCGCCACGAGCATCGCGGCGCCGACGGTTCCGCCCTGGAGGAGGGTGAGCCCGATGACCGCCGATTCCGGGATCCCGTCCAGGACGATGCCGAGCACGATCGCAAGCGCGGTGCCCGTCTCCTGCTTCCCGTCCATGCTCTTCCGGTCCGAGCCACCGAGTCGGTCGATGATCGTGTCGCCGACGAAGAACACGAGGGCGCCGGCCGTGAGGCCCAGGGCGATGCCGCCCGAGCCCTTGCCGGTCGTGAAGGCCTCGTCGACGAGCTCGTAGGCGACCGCGCTGATCAGCACGCCGGCGCCGAAGGCCATGATCAGGCCGAGGACGCGGTCGCCCACGTCGACGCGCAGGACGAGCAGCCCGCCGATCAGCAGTGAGGACGCTGCGAGCAGGCCCCAGAAGAAGGCCTCGCCCATGGTCGGTCTCTACACGGGCCGTTCGTTCGGGTCGCTGGGGACGACGAGCCCGTACACCACGGCGACGGAGAGCGAAATCGTCAGGAGCCCGAAGATCGGGAACGCCACCAGGAACGCGATGTGAAGCACCGCGCTCATCATCGCGAGGGCGACGCCTAGGAAGCGTGCCCAGACGCGGTCCTTGAGGATTCCGGCGCCGGCGACGAGCTGTGCAATGCCGAGGATGAGCAGGAACCATCCCCACGCGGTGTAGTCGACGAGCAGCAGCTGGTTCGCACTGGCGAGAAAGAACTCGTCCTTGAAAATCGCCGCCAGGCCTCCGATGACGTTGAAGGCTCCGACGAGGTAGAACAGGATGCCCGCGAACGTGCGCCATCCCCGCAGCTGGGTGCCCATCGCTTTCTCCTTCCGGCTCTTTTGCGCACGGATTGTCCCAGCCGGGTCGGATAGGCTCGGCCCGCGATGCAGAGCGGCGCCGACAGCGTCCAGGCCTACCTCGCCGAGCTGGCGGACGACAGGCGCGAGATCGTCGAGGCCGTCCGCTCCGTCGTTCTCGAGAACCTGCCCGCGGGCTTCGAGGAGGGGATGCAGTACGGGATGATCGGCTACTACGTCCCGCTCGAGCGCCACCCGGTGACGTACAACGGCCAGCCGCTCGGCGTCGCCGCGCTGGCGAGCCAGAAGCGTCACCTCTCCCTCTACCTGATGGGGATCCACGGCGACGACGGGGAGAGCTCGTGGTTCCGCGAGCGCTGGGCGGAGGCCGGCAAGAAGCTCGCCATGGGGAAGAGCTGCGTGCGCTTCCGCCGGCTGGACGATCTCGCCCTCGACGTCGTCGGGGAGGCGATCGCGCGGACGTCCGTCGACGACTTCATCGACGCCTACGAGCGCCGCCGGGGCATCGCTCCGAGGGTCTGACAGAAAACCCCCGCTGAGCGGGGGTTTTGTGAGGCTGCGGGGCAAGGATTCGAACCTTGACTACCCGGTCCAGAGCCTCACCAGGCTGATGACGGCCAGTGGTGTCGGGTCTAAAAATCCGCATGGGAGGGCCGTTCCGGAGCCCGGCCTTGAAGCGTCTGTGCTGCCCCGTAGCAGGTTGTAGTCGCGGGTTCGCTTGCAATCCGGTTTGCAGAATCAACCGAAGAGGACCTCGTGTGATCCTGCGAACTCAGAACCTGCATCGTCCCGCTTCGGCCGACCGCCGACCGCCTGCTAGCCTATTATCACGGCCATCAAGGTGGCCCTCCCAGTCGCCCTCTACCTTGACCTGCGCCCTCCTGAAGCGGAAGATCCATGGTCGCTGTTGCGTCAACTCTCTAGACGTCGTTCAAGGCATCTCATGATTCGGTCGATGCTCCACCGGAAAGGATGTTCAGCGCGTTGACAAGTGCAGTTCGTGATGTAGTCGTCGGCACCGCGAGTCGGGCGTCGACCGCTGGCGATCGTGCCCTCTTCGCGCTTGCTAACCGTCGACAGCTACGTCGAGATCAAAAGCTTGAGGGCCTTCGGACCGCCGTCACGATCTTCGGGCGACGGCTAACGCGCTGCGCTGTCGAGCACGCCGAGACTGCCGGCATCGAGGTCAGTGAGCATCTTGAGTTTGCGCTTGTGGACTCGGCGAGGCGGCTCGCCTATGTTCGGCACACGCTTCGTCCGGGAGAGAGCTCGACACGAAACGCCGCGCACGTACTTGAGACCGCTTTGGATCTCGCCTGCTCGGACATCGAGCATGCAACGACTCCTGAGGAGCTTGCGGACGCGGTGGTCGGCTCTGTTGATCATGTGTACGACTATTTTCTGTCGTACCGATTCGTGCCGCCGCCAAGGCGCGCTCGGCCGGCAGACGTTGTGGTTCTCCGAACTGCCCTCTGGCGGCCGGTGACCTGTTCTGCCCTTCGGGCTTGGTCCCAGGCTGCCGACGTCATGCCCAGTCGTGGACGTGACAATCGCAGAAGTGTCGACGAGTTGATCGTTGGCGGCGAGCTCGCAAAGCTCGCCTAGTTCGCAACCTGCGTTTCACAGCAGCTCCGTCTCTGGTTAGGCTGCTCACCCGATGGCGTCCTTCAAGATGCTCGAGCTCGTCTTACTCGGTTGCGAGTTCGAGATGTGGCCAGGCGGAAGCGAACCTCCGGCTGAAGAGGCAGGCGCCGACCCACTCGCTGCTCATGACCCGCTAGAAATCTTCGAGTATCCCGCGGGCGATTTTCTTTTCCTCGACGCGAAGACAACGCGGCACGAGGACGAGATCTATCTACTCTTCCTGCGGGCGGGTCTCGAGGAAGATGCGATGCCCTTCCATTTGGAAGTGACACTCGGAGTCCGTTTCCAGATAGACACAGAGGAAGGCGAAGCCCTCCTCGAGCCGCATGAAGTCGAGTCGACACTTGTCTGGCTTTGTTATCCCTACCTGCGCGAGACGATTGCAGCGATCACGGGCCGGTCACCGCTGCCGCCCTATGTCCTTCCACCGATTGTCAGAATGCCGGATCCGTCAGTCCTCAAGCGCACCGAGCCAGGCGAATGAGGGTGTATCCGCTTGGAC
>DAITAN010000158.1:0-5741 GCA_036824235.1 Gaiellaceae bacterium
CGTGGGCGACTGCGCCGGCATGGCGGCCGACCTGTTCGAGACCTACGCGGTCACGGCGGTCGCGGTCATGCTTCTCGGCACCGCGTTCCCCGCCGGTGGCCTTCCGCTGTACCCGCTCGCCCTCGGCGGCATCTCGATCATCGCCTCGGTGATCGGCATCTGGTTCGCGCGAGTCGGCCGCGGTGGGTCGATCATGAACGCGCTCTACAAGGCGGTCGCGGTGGCCACGGTCCTGTCGGCGATCGGCTTCATTCCCGTGACGCTGGCCTTCGACTCGGGCCGCTTCAACTTCGGAGAGCTCTACGTCGCGGCGCTCATCGGCCTGATCATCACCTTCGCGCTCGTGGCCATCACCGAGTACTACACGGGCACGCGCTGGGGGCCGGTGAAGTCGATTGCGAAGTCGTCGCAGACCGGCCACGCGACGAACATCATCGAGGGCCTCGCCGTCGGGATGCAGGCGACCGCGCTGCCCGTGATCGTGATCGCGGTCGGGATCGTCGCCGCCTACGAGGTCACCGGCAGCCTCTACGGCATCGGCGTCGCCGTCATGGCGCAGCTGTCCATGACCGGCCTCATCGTTGCGCTCGACGCGTACGGGCCCGTGACCGACAACGCCGGCGGCATCGCGGAGATGGCTGACCTCGATGAGTCCGTCCGCGGCATCACCGATCCGCTCGACGCGGTCGGCAACACCACCAAGGCCGTCACGAAGGGATACGCGATCGGCTCGGCCGGCCTCGCGGCGCTGATCCTCTTCGACGAGTACGCCAGAGGCCTCACCGAGGAAGACGTCGCGAGCGTCTTTGCGCTCAATGACCCCTGGGTGATCGCGGGCCTCTTCATCGGCGGCCTGATGCCGTTCCTCTTCGCCTCGCTCGCCATGCAGGCGGTCGGACGCGTTGGCGGCCTGGTCGTGGACGAGGTGCGCCGTCAGTTCCGGGAGATCCCTGGAATCCTCGAGGGGACGGGGCGGCCGGACTACAGCCGTGCGGTCGACATCGTCACGAACATGGCGATCAAGAAGATGCTCCTGCCGGCGCTCATTCCCGTGGCGGTCCCGATCATCGTCGGGATCATCAGCCCGGAGGCGCTCGGCGGGCTCCTGATCGGCACGATCGTGACGGGCATCTTCCTCGCCATCGCCATGACGTCCGGCGGCGGGGCCTGGGACAACGCGAAGAAGATGATCGAGGACGGCGCGTACGGCGGAAAGGGCTCTGAGGCCCACGCCGCGGCCGTCACAGGCGACACGGTCGGGGATCCCTACAAGGACACGGCTGGCCCGGCGATCAACCCGATGATCAAGATCGCCAACATCGTCGCCATCCTCATCATCCCGATCATCGCCTCCATCCACGGCTAGTCGCCGGCGGGCAACGGCCCGCTTGTGACACTTGACATTAGGCTAGGCAGGCGCGATCCTCGCCCAACTGCGGCGTTGCACCTCGACAAGGAGGCACGCATGCACAGGCTCGCGATCGTTCTGGGGACGCTCGCGATCGTTCTCGCGGCTCCGGCCACCGCCCGGGCCGCGGACTGCACGGAGGAGCAGCGGGTCGAGGTCGTCGTCTGGACGGCGATCAACTGGAATCGAATCGCGGACGGCTTCGAGAATAACCCGCTGCCGTGCGCCGAGTACTGGGTCTCGATTCCGCCAGGCTTGGTCGCAACCAATCTCCGCCTGTCGACGATCTTCGATCAGATCAACCAGCATGGACCGCAGTTCCACCCGATGGCGGAGATGGCGCTCGAAGGCCCAGGAACGGTCGGGACCCCCGGGACCGGCTGGTACGCCTGGGTGAACGCAGATGTGGTTCCGCGCCGTACGTGGTACGACGCGGGCGTCGAGTTCAGACGCCGCATGTTCACTGCCGGACTGGACGTGACGAAGGGCGAGACGTGGCTGCTGAACGAGTTCAACCGCAGCACCATCCGGAACACTCCGCCTGCGAACCAGGACGAGCCGTTCTACTCGCGCGCGGACATGCGGGAGCTTGTCCGAGGGCTCTACGAGGGCGCCCCCGGCATGCCGCCCGCGCCCGGCGCCGTCGAGATCGGCATCAACTACACGCATCAGGCCATGCCGGACGCGGAGGTCGCGGCCTACAAGGAGGAGCTGAAGAACTTCCTACTCGACTCGGCCTTCTGGGCGGACATGGACGGTCGGGTGCGCTGGATGATCAAGGAGGCCTACCCCGACGCTCGTAAGCATGGGGTCCCGGACTCGACGCGCACGAAGCGCCGCCGGCAGATGGAGCAGTACCTCTTCCACATGGCCGATCTGGCTGCGGTCGCGCCCAAGGAAGCATCCGTGGCGAAGGAGTTTCTCCGCGACACGTACATGACGCTCGGAAGCGCGACTTGGGCCGCCCTCGGACCCCGAGAGAACTTCCGCATTGGGCATGGCTGGACGCTGTTCCCGCTCGAGCACATGCTCCACTTCGTCTCGGAGCAGGTCTATGCCATGCGGTACTACGCCGACGCTCATCCCAAGTTCGGACCGGGAGGCCGACTTGGTTTCTCCTGGCAGCCTACGAACAATCCGATACCGCCCTCGACGGCGGGACTGCCCGCTGAGGAATTTCTGGCCGGCCAGGACGCTATCGCTGACCGCATTGGAAGCGCCGTCCAGCACGCGTATGCGAGCCCGGATGCGCCCGCCATCGACGCGTGCCGTCCGCCGGGGAGCGGCGAGCAGTGGTGCAACAGCTTCGTCCCCGAGGCCGAGTTCACTTCGGCCTGGCTGGACTTCGCCTACTGGAAGTAAGAGGTCGAACCGTCGCCGCCGTGGCCTACGCGCTGCGGCGGCGACGGACCTGTGGGCCCTGCGAACCGAGCGCCGCGTAGGCGAGCGCCTGCAGCGACTCGTTCAGGCTCGAGAGCTCGTGGACGATGCGGTTGAGCTGGTCGCCCGAGTCCAGCCGCTTGTTGAGGGCGTGAACCTCGTCGCAGAGCCGGTCGAGGCGCGCGAGGATCGCGTCGAGCTGGCGGTCGTCCAGGTGGCTCCGCTCAGGCTGCATCACTGCTGATCTTAGCCAGGTCGCCCAACGTCTCCGCCACCGCAACCTCGCCGTCGAAATGCGTGAGAAGCCGTTCGCGCGCGCCCTCTCCGGTCTCAACTGCCTCGACGTGCCTCGCGGCGCCCAACTGAGCCAGGGCGACGCGGGCGAGTGGCTCGGGCGCGTCCGTGAAGACGCCGATGCGGACGCCCGCGCGGCCAAGCTCGCGAAGTGCGGCGCTCGCCTCGGCACTCGGGCGGAGGTATACGGGCGCGCGATCCTCGGCGAAGCGCTCCAGCGCGCTGCGCCAATCGCCGATCCCGGCTTCCGCCCAGCGGTCGAGCTCCTCGGCGGCCTCGCCACGGTCCTCGGGCAGTGCGTCCGGATCCAGGGAGGCGATCGACGCGAAGCGACGTGCGGCATCGGCGAGGAAGTCGCGCCAGAGCGGCCGCGTGTCCCCGAGTGCGTCGAGGTCGACGGCGACCGCGTTCACGGCCGTGCGGACGCCCAGCGCGCGAAGAGGAGAACGCCGGCGGTGACGCCGAGCGTGTCGACCAGCCAGTCGAGCGGAGCACCCTGGCGCCCGGTCACGAACGTCTGGTGGAACTCGTCGGTGGCCGCGTAGGCCGAGCCGAGGAGGATCGCCAGCGGCTCGCGCCCGACCGCTCGTTGGAGCAACGCGCCGAGCACCGCGTACTCCGCGAGGTGCGCGAGCTTGCGGAGAACGAGGTCCCACGTCCCGAGACCGGTCCCGAGGCTCGGGATCGACGAGAGCGCGAAGATCAGGCCGGCCCAGAGCACGACCGGAAGCCAGAGCTTGAGCCGGGCCGCAGTCACGCGCGCCAGCCTAGCCACACGCTCGTCCTGCGCGCCGGTCGGAGTATGCTTCCGCCACAAGAAAGGCGAGCGGTCAAGGGAAGTCGGTGCAAGTCCGACACGGTCCCGCCGCTGTGAGGGGAGACGCTCCTCCGCCACACGCCACTGGCCACGGCCGGGAAGGCGGCGGAAGAGGGAGCCCCGAGTCAGAAGACCTGCCTCTCGCCCCAGATCCGTTGTCCTCGCGGAAGGAGAAACGTGTTCCACCGACCTCTCGCAGCCCTACTGGCTGTCCTTGCCCTCGTCTTCGCCGGGTGCGGTGGGGACTCGGAAAGCTCGGCGTCGCAGCAGCCGACTTCCTCGTCCGTCGTCGAGACGCTTCCGGAGTTGGCGAAGTTCCCGGTCACGGTCGAGGCCGACAACGGCTCGGTGACGATCGAGGAAAAGCCCGAGGCCATCATCTCGATCTCCGCCACCGCCACCGAGTCGCTCTTCGCCATCGGCGCCGGAGAGCAAGTGCTCGCCGTCGACGACCAGTCGAACTACCCGGCCGAGGCGCCGATCACGGACCTCTCGGGATTCGAGCCCAACGTCGAGGCGATCGCCGGGTATGAGCCGGACCTCGTCATCGCCTCCTACGACCCTGGCGGACTCGTGGACGGCCTCGAGAAGCTCGACATCCCGGTGCTCCTGCAGGACGCTGCTCCCACCCTGAGTGCCGCCTACGAGCAGATCGGGACGCTCGGAGTGGCGACGGGGAACATCGAGAACGCCGAGTCCGTGGCCACGTCCATGCAGGTCGAGATCGAGCAGCTCGTCGCCTCCGTTCCGGGCGCTGCGGGTGCCACCGTCTACCACGAGCTCGGCCCGGACTTCTTCTCGGCCACCTCGGAGACGTTCATCGGGAGCGTCTACGAGCTCTTCGGGCTCGTGAACATCGCCGACGCCGCGGACGGTGCAGCGGATGCCGGCGGCTATCCGCAGCTGACGGGCGAGTACATCGTTTCCGAGAGCCCCGACGTCATCGTCCTCGCCGACACGAAGTGCTGCGAGCAGACCGCGGACACGGTTTCCAAGCGCCCGGGCTGGGCCCAGATCGACGCCGTCGCCAACGGCAACATCGTCGAGGCAGACGACGACATCGCCTCGCGCTGGGGCCCGCGCACGGTCGAGTTCGTCGAGCTGATCGCGCAGTCGCTCCAAGGAGTCGGAGGGCGCTAGTGGGAGACGCCGGCGGCCTGCGGACTCGTCTCTCCGGCCGGCCGGAGCGGGCGCTGCGGGGCGTCTCGCTCGGCTGGACGCTGGCCGCCGGCGCCTTCGTTCTCGTCGCGACCCTGCTCGGGCTCGCACTCGGGCCGGTCGACCTCGGTCTCGGCGGCGTGGCGCGCGAGGTGTTGAGTCACGTGCCGTTCCTCGGCGTCGAGTCGTCGTTCTCGGAGACTCAGGACGCGATCCTCTGGGAGCTCCGCGCACCCCGCGTCGTGCTGGGCCTGCTCGTCGGGGCGATGCTCGCCATAGCCGGCGCCTCGTACCAGGGCGTCTTCCGGAACCCGCTCGCGGACCCGTACCTCCTCGGAGCGGCAGCCGGCGCGGGCCTCGGGGCGACGATCGTGATCGCCTATGACCTCGCCGGCGACGTCGGGCCCGATCTTCGTCCGGTGGCGGCGTTCGTGGGAGCGATGCTCGCCGTCGGCGTCGCCTACGGCCTCGGCCGCTCCGTGGGGGGGCGGCAGACCGCCACGCTCATCCTGGCCGGCGTCACCGTTGCGTCGTTCCTCACCGCGCTCCAGACCTATGTGCAGCAGCGCCGCGTCGAAACCGTCCAGGAGGTCTACAGCTGGATTCTCGGCCAGCTCGAGACCGCGGGTTGGACGGACGTGCTGATCATCCTGCCGTACGTCATCGTGAGCGCGATTCTGCTGC
>DAITAN010000159.1:0-5703 GCA_036824235.1 Gaiellaceae bacterium
ACGAGCCTCGCCTCGCGCAGGGCAGCAGGCGCGTGCTCGGTCCCGCCGGCGCGGCCGACCGAGTCGATCGGGACACCGATCGCGACCCAGCTCACTTCTCGGAGAACGCGAAGAGCAGGAACTGCGTGAACTGCGCGGGCGCGAAGTTGTTGTCGCTGACGAGGACGAGCGTGCGCCGCCCGTCGGCGAGGTCAGGCCCGAAGGCCATGCCCTCGACGTTGTCGAGCGGGAGCCCGAGCTCGTCCAGGTTCAGCAGGAGCTCCTTCGTCACGGGCTCCTCCGTCCCCGTGAGCTTCTCGCGGCCGTTGACGTTCCGCGCTCCCGAGATCTCAACCGTGAAGAGCTTGATCGTGTTCCCCGTGTCCGGCGCGCCGACCGAGAATGAGCGCTCCATCGAGAGGAACGAGTGCTTGTCGAGCGGCAGGAGCTCAACGAGGCCGTTGACGGCGAAGTTCGTCGGCGGCACCGGCGGCTCGGCGATCGGGTCGGTCACGTAGACGTACTGCCGGTCCGCGCGCCCCGTCTTCAGGTTGAAGCGCAGCAGCCGCGCCGGGCTCGGCACGCCGATGCCCGCGGCAGGCCCGTCCTGGACGAGCGCGCCCTCGGAGCCCGTGTAGAAGTACGGGCCGACGGTCGCCGCGCTCTCGAAGCCGAGGTTCTGGCGCACGCCGCGCGTCTGCGGGATCGCGTCCGGGATGAACGCGAGCGGCACGGGCAGACCCTCGAGCTGGCGCCCGTCGAGGCCGAAGAGGCGCACCCACGGCGGGATCAGCCGTGTGGCAATGCCCTCGGAGGTGATGACGAGATCGTCGTCCTTGGTGAGCGCGAGGCCTTCCGGGTCGAACGAGGCGGCCGCGAACGGCAGGCCGGCCGCGTCGAGGAGGGTGGTCACCTCGTCGACCACGACGTCGCCCGGATCGAGATTGCCGTCGGCGACGTCGAGCGCGAAGGTGTAGTAGCGGGCCGGGTCGATGATGCTCGCGTCGTCGGCGATGACGTAGTAGAGGTCGCGGTCGGCGTCGTAGGCGATGCTCGAGAGGCCGCCGACCTCGGTGCCCTCGAACTGGAGCCCGGTCGGCAGGATCTCCTCGCCCAGGAACTGCAGCGACGGCCCGCGCACCTTCCCGGACGCGGCGGAGGTTGCCGAGACGGCGAGGACGACGAGCAGAGCGAGAACGGCGAGGACGGCTCTCCGGGCCATGACGACCTCCCTTGGGTCGAGGAGCCGCGAGCCTATCCGGCGAGGTGAGGGACGTGAAGGGGAGCGGCTGCGTGAGCCGCTCCCCTCTGTGAAACAGCTAGCTGGCCGGGACGGTCGCCGGCTCGCCGGTGACCGCCGGGATGTCCTTCTGGCGAAGGACGAGGATCGTGGTGATCAACGAGGCGAGGCCGAAGCCTGCCGCGACCCAGAACGCGAGGCTGAAACCGGACGTCAGGTCGGCGGCCGTGGGCGCGGCGTCGCCTGCCAGGTTCGAGGTGCGCGTCGTGGCGACCGTGGTCAGAAGGGCAAGGCCCAGCGCGCCGCCGATTTGCTGGCTCGTGTTGATCAGCCCCGACGCGAGGCCCGCCTCGGGCCCCTCGACGCCGGCGAGCGCGGCGATCGAGATCGGCACGAACGAGAAGCCCATGCCGACGCCGATGATCAGGAAGCCCGGCAGCAGGTCGACTGCGTAGGAGCCGTCGACCGACACCTGGGTGAAGTAGACGAGCCCGATCGTGAGCAGGGCCATTCCGACCACCAGGACGGGCTTGACGCCCAGCTTGGTGACGAGACCCTGCGAGACCGTGGCGGCGACGATGACCGTGAGGGCGACAGCGAGGTAGCCGAAGCCGGTCTCCATCGCCGAGAAGCCCAGCACCTGCTGCATGTAGAGCGACAGCAGGAAGAACATGCCGAAGATCATCGTGCCCAGTCCGAAGCCGATGATGTTCGCGCCCGTGAGCGTGCGCCGCTTGAAGATCGACAGGGGAACGAGCGGCGAGTGCGACTTCGTCTCGTTCCAGAGGAAGACCGCCATGAGCACGGCCGACGCGGCGAAGACGCCGATCGTCTGCGCCGAGGCCCAGCCGACCCTGTTCGCCTGCGTGAGCGCGAAGACGAGGAGCATGAGGCTTGCGGTCACGGTGACGGCGCCGAACGAGTCGAAGTGGCGCGCCAGCCCTTCCGCCTTGCTCTCGCGCACGTACCGCGGGACGAGGGCGAGGGCGATCGCGGCGATCGGAATGTTGACGAAGAAGATCCACTCCCAGCTCACGTACTGGGTGAACACGCCGCCCATGAGGACGCCGATCGCGGCGCCCGACCCGGCGATGCCGCCGAGGATTCCGAGTGCCTTGTTCCGCTCGGCCCCTTCCGCGAACGTCACGAGGGTGATCGAGAAGACGGACGGCGAGAGGATCGCGCCAGCGGCGCCCTGGAGCAGCCGCGCGATGATGAGCATCTCGGAGGACGTCGACAACCCCGCCAGGAGCGAGGTCACGAGGAAGAGCGCGAGCCCGACCATGAACACCTTCCGGCGGCCAAGAATGTCGCCGGCGCGCCCGCCGAGCAGCAGGAAGCCACCGAAGGTCAACGCGTAGCCCGAGACCACCCACTGGAGGTCCTCGGTCGTGAACCCGAGATCGCTTTGGATAGACGGCAGCGCGACGTTCACGATCGAGATGTCGAGCACGACCATGAGGTACGCGACGCCAAGTACGGCAAGCGCCTTCCAGCGCTTTGGGTCCGCAACGGTTGCGGCGGCTTCAGTCATGAGTCCTCCCTGCAAGTGCTTCCTGGCTTCTGATTCGTCACTCGCGCGTGAGGATGACGGGTCGAGCGGCCGGGCGGCAGGGGGGAGGCGCTAGGTCTGGGGTGCGGTTAACCGCACCCACGGGCGCGCCGATCCTTGAACCCCGCTCCGCAACGCGCTACGTTCCGGCTCTGGTTCTGCGGCTGAGGGAGAGGTCATGCGGTCGAAGGTGCTGGCGACCCTTGCGTGCGTAGCGGCTCTTGCCGCTGCGTTGCCAGCGCAGGCCGGCGCGCAATTTCCCCCTTGGGGTACCTGGTGGTATGACAGCAACGTAGAGCCGAAGATCGCCGTCGAGGACGATGGCACCGCTCATGTCGTCTGGACCTGGGTCGGCCCGACCAGCAGCGAGCGCGCCATTCGCTATGCGACGAACGCAAGCGGCACATTCTTGACGCGGACGCTTCCAGCTATTCCAGGCTACGACCACGCCGCCTCGAAAGAGCCTTCCATCACGGTCGACGCCTTCCTCGGAGACGTTCACGTGGGGTGGGCGCAGGAGACCATGGCGTACTCGACCAACAAGAGCGGCTCCTGGGTGACGGAGAGCGTCGGACACAACGTCTATCCGACTAGGAGCGCAATCGCCCTAGGGATCGGGGGCCGCCCCCGCATCGCAGCCGACGACTCCTACGTCGCTCGGGTCGGGACGGAATGCCCGTGGTTCGGCTGTTCAGGCCCCTGGCACAACCCGGAGAACGCCGCCGACCAACACACGTACGAGGTCATAGGCGACAGCGCAAGCAATGCCGGCATTCAGGCGATGGCCGGCGACGAGGATGCGACGCACATCGTCGGCGACATCTACCCCTGCCACCTTACGCCGCTCTGCGCCATCCGCTACTCGACAAACAAGACTGGATCGTGGGAGTTCGAAACGGTCGAGGGCGGCGACTCACGCCTACGAGCCGCCGCCGACATCGCCGAGTCACCCAGCGGCGAGCCCGTGATCGCCTACAGCCGCTACCAGTCGGGAGTCGGTCATGAGGGCATCTACCTCGCGACTAGAGGCGGTGGGTCCTGGTCGATCGAGAAGCTCCTTGGAGAGCATGACTACGGCCCGCGTCTTGCCTACGACCCGTCCGGCAACCTACACATGCTCTTCGTTCACGAGTCGAGCAGCAAGCGCACGCTCGGCCATGGTGTGCGCGTCGGAGGGAGCTGGTCATACGCGACCCTTTCGAGCGGAGCAGTCGCCATCCCCGGCAATTTCCTAGACGCGCGTTACTACTCGTTTGCGTTCGATTCTTCGGGGGCGATGCATGTGGCGGTGTCCCTCAACCCCAACTACGGCGATCGCCTCGGCCCGCATGGCGTCTACTACGGAACGAATCGCGGCGGCGCCTGGCGTTTCGAGCTCATGGCGCCTCCCTGCACGAAGACGGGCACGCCCGGCCCAGATCTTCTGATCGGGGGCGGAGGAGATGACGTTCTCTGCGGCCTGGCTGGGAACGACGTCCTCGTCGGGGGCGGCGGTCACGACTTCCTGGTCGGCGGGCCAGGCGCCGACACGGCGAGCTACACCTCGGCCGGCAAGTCGATCATCGCCCGTCTCGACGACGGCCTCGCTCGCGGCCTCGGCTGGGACGCCCTTCTGAGCATGGAGATCGTCCGCGGCTCGGCACGAAACGACACGCTGTACGGCAACGGTGCCGCCAACACGCTTTACGGCGGCAGCGGCGCCGATCGCCTCTACGGCCTCGGCGCCGCAGACCGGCTCGAGGGCGGACTCGGCGCGGACACGCTCAGCGGCGGGCTCGGTGCGGACGTCATGGTCGGATCGACCGGCAATGACGTCTTCAACGCCCGCGACGGTGTTCGCGATGTCGTCCAGGGCGGGCCAGGGCACGATCGTGCGGCTGCCGACGTCCGCGATCACCTGACCGGCATCGAGCGGCGGACATAGTCTCGAGCGCTTCCACTTAGACCACGTCCCGCCGCCGCAGGAGCCACGCTGCGACAAGGACGAACGCCGCTGTGTACATCGCGAGGACGAGCGTCGCCTGGCCGCCCGCGACGAACGGGCCGGAGAACGAGCCCGGCCCGTTGTCCGAGACCTCGTCGGCGGAGACGCCCAGCGCCGAGACCAGCGAGTAGCCGTTCGCTCGCACAAAGAACTCCACCAGGCGGTCGAGGACGCTGATCTCGCCGGCGAGGACGCTCAGCAGGCCTTCGACGACGAACGCGTAGAGGATGCCGATGCCGGTCGCGAGGGCGGTTCCGCGCGTCACGACCGCCAGCAGCATTCCGAGTGCCGCCCAGGCGGCGAAGATCAGCCAGCCGCCGGCGAGGCCGCGGACGAGGAGCCACGCGGACGGCCAGGCGACGTCGGCGTCCTCGGCTGCCGCGATCGCCAAGCTCGACACGACGCCGAGCGCGTAAGCGACAAGCACGAACACGGCGAGCGCGACTGCCACGGCGATCAGCTTGGCGCCGAAGACCTGTAGACGGCCGGGGCCCTGCGTGAAGAGGGTCTTGAGCGTCCCCCAGCCGTACTCACTGCCGATGGTCAGGACGCCGAGCATGAGCGCGAGGACGCCGCCGAAGAACGGGAAGCCGGCCATGAGGGTTCCGACGAGGTTCTCCGGCAGCAAGTCGGAGAGGGGCGTGCGGGTCGGGTTGTTCGTGTACTGGACGTACGGGACGACGTAGGCGAACGTGAGCGCGAGCGCTGCCCAGATCCCGAGCAGGATCCAAGTGCTCGCGCGCTTGCCGAGCAAGAGGAGCTCGGCGCTGACGATGCGGATCATGCTTCCTCCTCTTCGTTGGTGAGCTCGAGAAAGACCTTTTCCAGGGACGCGCGCTCGGGGCGGAGCTCGCTCACGGCGATCCCGGCCTCGACCAGCGCACGGTTGATCGTGGGCGCCGCGGCCGGCTCGGCCGCGACGCGGAGGCCGTCGTCGTCGCGCTCGAC
>DAITAN010000160.1:0-5668 GCA_036824235.1 Gaiellaceae bacterium
CCGGTCGATGGTCACGTCGGCGACCGCGTGCCCGTTCTCGTGCGCGCGAATCCCGGCCCGGCGCGTTCGCAGGATGGCGGCCCGCTCGAGCCCGCGGCCGCGGAGGAGCCCGACCAGCAGGTCGGAGAGGTTCGCAGGCGGCGACGTCGACCCGCCCGGCGACTCCAGCTCGAGCCGCTCCCCCTTGCCGGGGAGCTTGAGCTGCCAGACGCCCCGCCGGTTCTCGACGCGCCGGCGGAGCGTCACGCCAGCGCGTGCAAGCGCCCGGTCAGGCGTGTCGAAGTAGGTCGAGGTGAGCGTGCGCAGCTCGATCGGCTCGCCCGGAAGGTCGGGAAGCGAGAAGCCGGGAGGAACCGTGAGCTTCAGTTCGCGCTCGCGGGTCGTACTGGGTCGTGCCACCGTCGGATCGTAGCGGCGAAAAGAGTGTGGTTGGCGACGGCCCTGCAGCGACCGTTTCCAGATCGGGCGCGTGTCGAGGAGCTCCTTGGACGTGCCGCCGAAGATCAGACTTTCGCGTCGACGTTTGCCCGGTCCCGACAGGCGCAGGCAGGCACTGCTACGGTGAATGGAGATCAGAGCGAGTTCGGTTTGCGTTTTCGGCGCCTTCCCACCCGTTCGTGACGTAGTGAGGGAGGTGTTTTTATGGCAAACGGAACCGTCAAGTGGTTCAACGACAGCAAGGGTTACGGCTTCATCACTCCTGATGAGGGCTCGAAGGACCTGTTCGTTCACCACAGCAGCATCGCCGGCGATGGCTTCAAGTCGCTGGCCGAGGGCGCGCGGGTCTCGTTCGAGGAGCAGGAAGGCTCGAAGGGCCCGGAGGCGACCAATGTGGCTCCGGTCGCGTAGTTCGTGAATGGGTGGCAGGCCCGCTGCGTGCGGGCCCGCCGCTCTCCACCCGTTAGGGATGGAGCGACAATGATGTGCCGAAGTGGGTAGCTTGGCGACCCGCGTGCCCGGAACGATGCTGTGGTTCAACGAGGCGAAAGACCTCGGTGCGCTGCGGATGGCTCTCGGCGAGCGGGTCGATGTACCTGGTATGGCCTTCCTGCCGGGCGAGAAGCCGGTCGGACGCTGCGCCGGGAAGGCGGTCGAGTTCGAAACGTTCGAGGGTGCCGTCACGCGCGTCGCGTTCGTGCCGGAGGTGAGCCCACGCCGTGCTCGCCGCCGCCGCCGCCACTAGCGCCTAAGCCTCAGCTCGTTCAGCCGGCTCGTGCGGGTCGAAACTTTGTCGACCCGATTTCTCGGGTCGCGCAGTCTGTCCGTGCGGGCGACCGAGGAGCCCGGCGGGACAGCTCAAACCCGCGCGTGGAGCGAGTTCGGGCGGCCCTCTACGGATGCCGGCCACCCCTCCATGGTGTGGTTAGCCGTATTCCCGGGGATTCACGGCTTTGGCACCATTTGAGTCCGCAATGGCAAACCGAGTCATCATCGTCGACGATCATCCGAGCTTCCGTGCTACGGCGAAGGAGCTCCTCGTCGCCGAAGGATTCGAGGTCGTCGGCGAGGCCGCGGATGGGCGGTCCGCCTTCGAGGCGATCTTGAGGTTGAAGCCCGATCTCGTGCTCCTGGACGTCCAGCTTCCGGACACGGATGGGTTCAGCATCGCCACCGAGCTCTGCAAGCACAACGGGGACGTGCCCATCGTCGTCCTCACGTCGAGCCGCGACGCGGCCGACTTCGGCCCGCTCGTGGGTCAGTGCGGCGCCTCAGCCTTCGTGCCCAAGGCCGAGCTGAGCGGCGCTGCGCTCCGCGCTGTGCTTCGATAGTCAGATGCGACGACTGACGGTGGCCGGCGTCGTCGGCCTCGGGCTCCTGCTCTCCGCCGGCGCCCTGGCGCTCGTGCTCGCGAGCAACCACGAGGAAGACCCGATCTTCAGGGCCACGGCGTACCTCCTCATGGCCTGGTCGTTCATCGGCGCGGGCATCGTCGCGTGGATGCGCCGCCCGGACAATCCCTTCGGGCAGCTCATGACCGCCGTCGGGATGACCGTCTTCCTCGGCTCGCTCGGAGCCGCGAACGACTCGATCCCGTTCACGCTCGGCTACGTGTTCGGCGGCATCTTCATCGCCGTCTTCATCCACGCGCTTCTCGCCTTCCCGCGCGGATACCTCGAGACGAGGCTTGTCTACGGGATCGTCACGACGGCGTATCTGATCCTGACGGTGGGCTCCCTGCTGACTGCCTTTTTCGACGACGTTGCGGACGACTGCGCTGAGTGCCCGGCAAACGCCTTTCTACTGGTCGACTCGCCAGGGGCGGTGGCGGCGATCAACGTCGTGCTCATCGTCATCGGGCTGCCGGCGCTGGCCGCATCGATCTTCGTCTTCTGGCGCCGCTGGCACGCGGCGTCGCGTCCAATCCGGCGCATCCTCGCGCCCGTGTATCTCACGGCCGGCGTCACGCTCGCCTTGCTCGCGCTCACCCTGGTCGCCGCGTCGATCTCGGAGGACGCGGGCGTCGTCGCCTTCTGGATCGTCATCTTCAGCTTCGCGTCGGTCCCGTTTGCGTTCATCCTGGGTCTGCTCAGCGGCAGGCTCGCGCGTGCCGGCGTCGGCCAGCTCGTGCTCGACCTCGGCAAGCCGCACGCTCCAGGAGAGCTGCGCGAAGCGCTGGCCCGCGCCCTCGGCGACCCGACCCTGCGGCTGGCCTACTGGATCCCCGAGACGCGGTCGTTCGCAGACCTCGAGGGGGACCCGATCGAGCTGCCCGAGCGCGACGGCGAGGAGCTCGTGACTATGGTCGAGCGCGACGGCCGCACGGTCGCGGCCCTCATCCACCATCGCTCGCTCGAGGAGGACCCGCTGCTCGTCGAATCGGCGGCCGCGACGGCCGCGCTCGCGCTGGAGAGCGAGCGGCGTCATGCCGCGCTTGCGAAGGCCCAGGCCCGCAATCGCGCGCTCCTCGACGCCTTGCCCGACCTGATGTTCCGCATGACACGCGACGGCGAGTACCTCGAGTTCAAGGGGCCCGCGGAAGACCTCGCCGTGCCTCCCGAGCAGCTCATCGGGTCGACTGCCCACGACATCCTCCCGAAGGACGTGGCCGACCCGCTCGTCGAGGGCGTCCGGCGCGCGATCGACTCGGGCGAGATCGTTACCGGCGAGTACCGCCTGGAGCTCGACGGGAGGCTCCGCGACTTCGAGGCGCGGATCGTCAAGGCCGGCGACGAGGCCGTGCTGATCGTGCGTGAGTTCACGGAGCGGAACACGGCCCAGGTCGAGCTCGAGCGCCTACACAACGAGCTCCAGCAGCGGCACCGCGAGCTCGAGCACGAACGCGACTTCGCCGGAACGGTCGTGGACTCGACCCCGAGCCTCCTGTGCCTCGTGACGCCCGGCGGCTACATCGTGAGGTTCAACCACTCCCTGCACCAGCTCAGCGGCCGCGTAGACGACGACCTCACCAAGGGAAACGCCTTCTGGGACGTCTTCATCGCGCCGGAGGAGCGCGAGGCCGTCCGTCAGCGTCTGACCGAGGTCGCCGAGGAGGGCGGCGGCGGCGAGTACGAGAGCGCGTGGATCTCGACGGACGGCAAGCGCCACACCGTCGCGTGGTCGACGACCCCGCTCCGCGACGACAAGGGCCATCCGCGCCTGCTCATCTGCGGCGTGGACATCACCGAGCGCAAGGAGCACGAGGCGGAGCTCCGCCGCTCCCGGGCACGGCTCGTCGAGGCCAGCGACGTCGAGCGCCGGAGGCTAGAGCGCAACCTCCACGACGGCGCCCAGCAGCGACTCGTGTCGCTCTCCCTGGCGCTTCGCCTCGCGCAGGCTCGGATCAGCGACGACCCCGAGGGCGCCGACCGTCTCCTGGCGCAGGCCGCCGACGAGCTCTCCCAGGCGCTCGAGGAGCTCCGAGAGCTCGCGCGTGGCATCCATCCTGCAGTCCTTTCCGACCGCGGGCTCGGCCCCGCGCTCGAGGCTCTCGCGGCACGCTCCCCGCTCGTGATCGACATGACGCTGGTGGAGGAGCGCCTTCCGGAGCCGGTCGAGGCCGCCGCCTACTACGTCGTCTCGGAGTCGCTCGCGAACGTCGCGAAGTACGCCGAGGCGTCCTCGGTGGCCGTTAGCATCGCGCGTGTGAATGGACGTGCGGTCGTGGAGATCGCCGATGACGGCATCGGCGGAGCCGATCCGACGCGTGGCTCCGGCCTGCGTGGGCTCGTCGACAGGGTCGAGGCGCTCGACGGCGACCTCGACGTCGAGAGCCCGCCCGGCAGGGGCACCCGCATTCGCGCGGTGATCCCGTGCGAGTAGTCCTCGCCGAGGACAGCGTCCTCCTGCGGGAGGGCGTGGCCCGCCTCCTCGAGGATCAGGGGTTCGAGGTCGTCGCGCAGACGGGCTCGGCTGAGGACCTGATGCTCAAGGTGCGGAGCTACTCGCCGAACGTGGTGATCGTCGACATCCGCATGCCGCCGACGCACACGGACGAAGGGCTGAGGGCGGCGCAGGAGATCCGCGAGGCCTACCCGGAGGTCGGCGTGCTCGTGCTCTCGCAGTACGTCGAGTCCGCGTATGCCATGGAGCTGCTCGCGGAGAGCGCGGAGGGCGTTGGCTACCTCCTGAAGGACCGCGTCTCGGACGTGGCCGAGTTCGCTGCCGCCGTGCGGCGCGTGGGGGAGGGAGGCTCGGCGCTCGATCCCGCGATCGTCTCCCAGCTAGTCGGTCGCCGGCGTCGCGACGATCCCATCGACACGCTGACGCCGCGCGAGCGCGAGGTCATGGAGCACATGGCGCAGGGCCGCTCGAACTCCGGTATCGCGGCCGAACTCGTCGTCACCGAGCGCGCCGTCGAGAAGCATGTGACGAGCATCTTCGGGAAGCTCAGGCTCCCGCGCGCAGACGAGGACCACCGGCGCGTGCTGGCGGTGCTCACCTTCCTGCGCCAGTAGCGGGCGCTCTAGCGGGGGGTGCGGAAAACCCCACCAATGGAAGCAGGGTGGCCCCATGTCCGTCATGTCCCTGAGGAGGGAGAGTGGCGGCATGAAAACGAAGCTCTACATCGGCGCGGCAGTCATCGCAATTCTGGTGCTCGCAGTCGGCGGCTGGACCGTCCGCGGCGTGCGCTGGGCGGTCGCGACCTAGGCCAATGGTGCCCGCGCCCCGGATCGGAAGATTCCTGGGCGCTCTCGCGCTTCCTACCTTTGCGCTCGCGCTGGGGATCAGCGTCCTCACGACGTACGCGCCGCTCCTCCTGGGTGAGGCGACCTCCTCTGCAGGGGCGATCGGAATCGCGGTCGGAGCCGAAGGCGCCTTCGCCCTCTTCCTTCCGCTGTTGATCGGCTCGCTCTCGGACAGGACGGAGAGCCGCTTCGGACGCCGCATCCCGTACGCGCTCGTCGGCGTCCCGCTCCTCGTGGTACCGCTCGCGATCCTCCCGTTCGCGCACGGCTACGCGGAGACGGTGGCTCTCGTCTCGCTCTTCTTCGTCGGCTACCACGTGTACTACCCGCCGTACCAGGCACTCTTCGCCGAGCTCGTGCCCGCAACCCACCAGGGGCGCGCGCAGGGCTGGCAGGGCGTCATGCGCGGGCTCGGTCTCGGCGTCGCGCTCGTAGCCGGCGGGCTCCTGCTCTCCGTCTGGACGCCGCTCCCGTTCCTGCTCGCAGCCGCCGCGGCCGTGCTCGCCACGGTCGTCCTCGTGCGCGAGGTGCACGGGAAGGGG
>DAITAN010000161.1:0-5655 GCA_036824235.1 Gaiellaceae bacterium
CCAATCTGGGTGTCGCATCTGCTCCATGAGGCGTGGTCGACCTCGGTGCACCCGGTGGCGAGCGAGGGCGACGCGACTGCCGCCGAGGCGGGTCTGGTCGCGCGGGAGGCGGGCGCACGACGACTGACGCTGGTGCACATCAATCCTCGCATCCAGGATGAGGAGGCGCTGCTGGAGGATGCCCGCCGCCATGTCTCGGATGCGGCGCTCGGACGTGATGCGAGCGAGCTCGAGCTCGGTTGAATCCCCGGTGGACGGAACGCCTGCGATCGTACGATACTTCTGCGAACGAGAAGAACGGAGATCACATCTCTAAATTCTCGAGCTCGGCGAATGGCGGTGTTATCGGGTGCCCGCTAACAAGGGGACTTGCCGACTCGTCCAAGCCGTTGGATACTGCGCTCCCCGCTTCGCGCGGGGTGGGCTCAACCGGAGAAAAGGAGAGGATGTGAGGGGAAAGCCATTCAGGCTCCTTTTGCTGCTCGTCACGTTGCTGCTCGCGCTAGTACTTGCGGGTTGCGGCGGCGATGACGACGACGAGGGGACTGCGGACACAGGTGCCACGCAGACAGAGGAGGGAGAGGGGCAGGCGGGCGGCACGCTCGTGTTCGCGGGCGCGGCGGACCCGGTCGCCCTCGACGGCGCGCTGGTTTCGGACGGAGAGTCGCTGCGCGTCGTTCAGCAGATCTTTGAGACTCTCGTAGCCCTCGAGCCGGGCGGCACGGAGCCGGTCCCGGGTCTCGCCGAGAGCTGGGAGGCGAACGAGGACGGCACCGAGTGGACATTCACGATCCGTGAGGGCGTGACGTTCCACGACGGCGAGCCGCTCAACGCCGAGGCGGTCTGCTTCAACTTCGACCGCTGGTACAACTTCGCGGGCCCGCTCCAGAACCCAAGTGCGTCCTACTATTGGCAGGTCGTCTTCGGCGGCTTCGCCAAGAAGGACAACCCGGACGCGCCCGACGAGAGTCTCTACGCGAGCTGCGAGGCCACGGACGAGCAGACGGCCGTCATCAACCTGACGAAGCCGTCCGCGACGTTCATCCCCGCCCTCGCGCAGGCTGCGTTCTCGATCGCGAGCCCCGCGGCTCTGACCGAGTTCGAGGCAGACGCCGGCACGGTCGACGCCGACGGCGTCTTCCAGCCGGAGGGCACCTTCGGGACGGAGCATCCGATCGGGACCGGTCCGTTCAAGTTCGAGTCCTGGACCCGTGGCGACAGCCTCACGGTCGTCCGCAACGACGACTACTGGGGCGAGACGGCTCTGCTCGACTCCGTCATCTTCCGGCCCATCGCCGACAACGCGGCGCGCCTGCAGGCGCTCCAGGCCGGCGACATCCAGGGCTATGACCTGGTCGAGCCACAGGACATCGAGACCATCGCAGGCGACGAGAACCTGCAGGTCATCGACAGGCCGCCGTTCAACGTGGCCTACGTCGGCATCAACGTGGGCACTCCGCCGCTCGACGACATCGAGGTGCGGAAGGCGCTCGCGCACGGCCTCGACCGGCAGTCCGTCGTGGACAACTTCTACGCGGGCCGCGCCGAGGTGGCGAATCAGTTCATGCCGCCTGCCGTCGAGGGCTACGCCGACTCGGTCACCGAGTACGAGTTCGACCCCGAGAAGTCGAAGCAGATCCTCGAGGCCGCGGGCTACACGCTTCCGGTGAAGATCGACTTCTGGTACCCGACCGACGTCTCCCGGCCGTACATGCCGGATCCGAAGCGGAACTTCGAGGCCTTCGCCGCGAGCCTGAACGAGTCCGGCTTCAAGGTCGTGCCTCACAGCGCGCCCTGGTCGCCCGACTATCTCGGCCAGGCCAACGAGGGCAAGCTGCCCGTGTTCCTGCTCGGCTGGACGGGTGACTACGGCGATGCCGACAACTTCGTCGGCACGTTCTTCCAGACGCCCGGCGCACAGTTCGGCACCCTCAAGGCGCCGAACCAGGAGGTCCACGATCTCCTCGCCGCGGCCGAGGCGGAGCCGGATCAGGCGACCCGTATCGGGATGTACCAGGAAGCGAACCAGCTGATCTCGGACTGGATTCCTGGCGTTCCGTACGCGCACTCGAGCCCCGCGCTGGCGTTCGCAGCCAACGTCCAGGGCTTCCAACCGAGTCCTACGACCAACGAAAGCTTCGCAACCGTCTCCTTCGTGGAGTAGCTGCGAGCGAGCGTGAACCAGCGAGCCGGCGGGCGACGAGATGTTGAGATTCATCGTCCGCCGGCTCCTGCTTTTGATCCCCATCCTGCTGGGCCTCTCGATCCTGGTCTTCCTGTGGATCAGAGCCCTCCCGGGTAGCCCCGCGGACGCCCTCCTGGGCGAGCGGGCGACCGCCCAGCAGCGCGCGGCCATCGAGAACCAGTACGGGCTCAACGAGCCGATCCACGAGCAGTACTTCCGCTACTTCGAGCAGACGTTCATCGACCGTGACTTCGGCACCAGCGTCACCTCGCGGCGCGCCATCACGGACGAGTTCCGCGAGCGTCTGCCGGCGACGATCGAGCTCGCGGTCGGCGCGATGCTCTTCTCGATCATCTTCGGCATCCCGCTCGGCTTCCTCGCTGCGAAGAAGTACGGGAGCTTCCTCGACCACGGAAGCCTGGTCCTGTCCCTGATCGGGATCTCGATCCCGGTCTTCTTCCTCGCCATCATTCTCAAGTACATCTTCGCGGTGAAACTCGGCTGGTTACCGTCCGTCGGACGCTCCAGCGTGCTCATCAAGGCCGAGCATCCGACGAACTTCTACATCCTCGACTCGATCATCACGCTCAACTGGGAATCGTTCGTGGACTGCATCCAGCATCTGATCCTGCCGGCGATCGCGCTCGGAACGATCCCGCTGGCGGTGATCACGCGCATCACGCGGGCTTCCGTGCTCGACGTCCAGAACGAGGACTACGTCCGCACGGCGCGCGCGAAGGGCGTCTCGCCGAGCGCCGTCGACCGTCGCCACATTCTGCGCAACGCCCTGCTGCCGATCTCAACCATCATCGGCCTCCAGACCGGTCTGCTCCTCTCGGGCGCGGTCCTGACGGAGACCGTCTTCGCCTGGCCCGGGCTGGGCACGTGGCTGGTCGACGCGATCGCCGCGCGCAACTATCCGGTCCTCCAGGGCGGGATCCTCTTCATCGCCATCATCTTCGTGCTCGTGAACCTGGTCGTGGACGTCTCGTACGCGTTCATCAACCCGAGGATTCGGTACTCGTGAGGATCGTTTCGTGAGCGTCGTCGAGATCGAAGCCAGGCAACTCGCGCAGGAAGCGCCCAGCGGCCTCTGGAAGGAAGCCTGGGCGCGCCTGCGGCGGAATCCCGGCGCGATCGTCGGGTTCTTCCTCGTGGGGATGTTCGTCATCGTCGCCATCTTCGCGCCGCTCATCGCGCCGGACGACCCGCGCGCGCAGGATCTCGCCGCGCTCGGCGGCCGCTGCTGCCCCGGGCCGTCGGCGGAGCACTGGTTCGGGCTCGACGAGCTCGGCCGCGACGAGTTCTCGCGCATTGTCTACGGCGCCCGCTACTCGCTCCTGATCGGCGTCGTCGCCGTCACCGTCGGCCTCTCCGTCGGGCTCCTCCTGGGCGCGATCGCCGGCTATTTCGGCGGCGTCATCGACTCCGTGATCATGCGCCTGATGGACATCATGCTCTCGATCCCCGGCCTGCTCCTGGCGATCGGGATCGTGGCGGTGCTCGGGCCGGGGTTGACGCAGATCATGATCGCGGTGGGGGCGGTGAACATCCCGGTCTTCGCCCGGCTCTTACGAGGGTCGATCCTCGCCCAAAAGGAGAACGACTTCATCCTGGCCGCGCGGTCCGTCGGGGTGCCGAGGCGCTCGATCCTCGCCAGCCACATCCTTCCGAACTCGATCTCACCGGTGATCGTGCAGGGCACGCTGGCCATGGCGACCGCGATCATCGACGTCGCCGGGCTCGGCTTCCTCGGTCTCGGGCCGCAGGATCCGGCGACGCCGGAGTGGGGGACGATGCTGACCGGAACGGTCCGGTACCTGCAGACGGCGCCCCATCTCGCGATCATCCCCGGCGTGGCCATCGTCGTCTCCGTGCTCGGCTTCAACCTGATCGGCGACGGGCTCCGCGAGGCCCTCGACCCGAAGCTGCGTGGACGTGGCTAGGGAGCCGCTCCTCTCCGTCGACGATCTCCGGGTCGAGTTCACGACCTCCCGGGGGACGGTCTACGCCGTCAACGGCATCACGTTCGACATCGCGCCCGGGGAGACCCTCGGGATCGTGGGCGAATCGGGGTGCGGCAAGAGCGTCACGTCGCTCGCCATCCTCGGGATCCTCGACCGCAACGGCCGCGTCACCGGCGGGACGGCGACCTTCGAGGAGCGCGACCTCCTGCAGATGAAGGACAAGCAGCTCCGCAAGGTCAGGGGCCGCGACATCGCGATGATCTTCCAGGATCCGATGACGAGCCTGAACCCGGTGCAAACCGTCGGCAAGCAGATCCGGGAGGCGCTCCAGACCCACTTCGACCTGGGCAAGAAGGAGGCCGACGAGCGCGCGGCAGGCCTGATCGACCGGGTCGGCATCCCCAGCGCGAAGATCCGTCTGAAGGACTACCCGCATCAGTTTTCGGGCGGGATGCGCCAGCGCGCCATGATCGCGATGGCGCTGGCCTGCGAGCCGAAGCTCCTGATCGCGGACGAGCCCACGACCGCCCTCGACGTCACGATCCAGGCGCAGATCCTCGAGCTCCTGCGCGAGATCGTCTCGGAGCGGGACACGGCGCTCATGCTCATCACGCACGATCTCGGCGTCGTCGCCGGGATGTGCGAGCGCGTGAACGTCATGTACGCAGGCACCTTCGTGGAGACCGCCACCGCCGGGCAGCTCTTCGCGCGGCCGCGCCACCCCTACACGCTCGGGCTCCTGCAGTCGATCCCGCGCCTCGATGCGAGGCGAAAGGAAGCCTTGACGCCGATCGAGGGAGCGCCCCGCAACATGCTCAGACCGCCGAGTGCATGCCCGTTCGAGCCGCGGTGCAGGTTCGCCGTGGACGAGTCCGCGCGCGAGGTGCCCCCGCTGCGCGAGATCGAGCCCGGCCACTTCGTCGCGTGCTTCAACCCCGTTCCGGCGGAGGAATGGGAGAAGTCGAAGGCGGCCGCAGTTGGCTGAGGCGCCCCGCGCAACCACAGGCGCGCCGCTCGTCGACATCCAGAACCTGAAGGTCTGGTTCCCGATCAAGAGCGGGATCCTGCTCGACCGGCACGTCGGCGACGTCAAGGCCGTCGACGACGTATCCCTCGCCATCCAGCGCGGCGAGACGCTGGGGCTCGTGGGCGAGTCGGGCTGTGGGAAGTCCACGCTCGGCCGGGCGATCCTGCGGCTCTACGAGCCGACGGACGGCAAGGTGCTCTTCGACGGCCAGGACATCAGCCACCTCGGCGAAGGCGCCCTGCGGCCGCTGCGCCGGCGCATGCAGATGATCTTCCAGGACCCCTACGCGTCCCTGAACCCGCGCCACAGCGTGGGGCGGATCGTGAGCGAGCCGATTCGGGTCCACGGGCTGGCCAAGCGGCGCGAGTCGGGCAAGCGCGTGCGCGAGCTCCTCGAGATCGTGGGCCTGGCGCCCGACGCCGCCTCGCGGTACCCGCACGAGTTCTCGGGCGGCCAGCGCCAGCGCATCGGCCTCG
>DAITAN010000162.1:0-5652 GCA_036824235.1 Gaiellaceae bacterium
GAGCGGCCGCGCATCGCCCCGCTTCGGGCCGAGATGGAGCAGCGCCTCGCAGTCGCACTCGGCGTGCGCAAGGCGCTGGTGACCGTCCGCGCGACGACGACCGACGGCCTTGGGTTCACCGGCCGAGGCGAGGGCCTCGCGGCCCAGGCGGTCGCGCTGCTCCAGCGCGCCTAGGTCGGGAGGCGCACGGAGCCGTCGACGACCGCGACGAGCCCGTCCCGCTCGAGCGAAAGGACCGCGTCGGTGTCCAGGTCCCCGGCTGCGCGCGGCGCCGTTGCTACGGCTCGCAGAACGCGGGCTCGCCGCTGGCGAAAGGAACCTTCGAAACGCCCCTGCTTGCGCAGCGGCTCGTAGCGCCGCCCGCGCGAAGGACACCCCGTCGCCAGCGGGCACACGCCGCAGCGCGGGATGCGCGCGAGACAGACGGTCGCCCCGAGATCCATGAGCGCCTGTCCGCACGCCGGGCCGAACCGGTGGCCCGTCCGCTCCTGCACGCGGCGGACGTTCGTGTCCTCCGGGACGACGGGCTCGTCGAGCGCGAACGCGGCCACGGCGTCCGCCGTGTAGCGCCCAACACCGGGAAGCTCGGTCAGGTCGGCGGGCCAGCCCTGATCGGCGATCTGCCGGGCAGCGCGGTGGAGGTTGACCGCGCGGCGGTTGTACCCGAGCCCCTGCCATTCGCGAATGACGTCGGCCGTGGACGCCGCGGCCAGCGCCTGCACCGTCGGCCAGCGCTCGAGCCAGGCCAGGTAGCGAGGGATGACGCGCTCGACCTGCGTCTGCTGGAGCATCACCTCGCTGACGATGATCGCGTAGGGGTCGTGCGTCCGCCGCCAGGGGAGATCGCGGCCGTTGGCCTCGAACCACGCCAGGAGCCGCTCGTCCACGGAGGCGAGCGTAGAGGGTGGAAGGGATGGTCCGCGGACTTTTCTCGCCCGCGAGGCATCTCCAATACACCTGACCTAGACTCGACGGCGCCGCGCCACTGTCGGCACGGCGGAAGGAGGAGCCACCTTGAACCCTGAATCCGCACTTCTCGACGACCTCACCGCGCGCGTCTCCGGCCCCGTCCTACGCCCGACCGACGACGGCTTCGACGCGGCGCGCCGGGTGCACAACGGCCTGGTCGACCGGGCTCCGGCCGTGATCGTGCGTTGCCGGAGCGCGGCTGACGCAGCCGCCGGCGTGCGTTTCGCACGGGCCGCGGGCCTCGACGTCTGCGTCCGCGGAGGGGGCCACAACGTCGCCGGCCGTGCCGTCGTCGACGGCGCGGTGATGATCGACCTCGCCGAGATGAAGGGCACGAGCGTCGATGTGGACGCCGGAACAGTGCGGGCGGAGGGCGGGCTCAATTGGGCGGAGCTCAACGCCGCCACCGCCGAGCACGGTCTCGCCGTGACCGGCGGCGCGATCTCCACCACGGGCATCGCCGGGCTGACGCTCGGCGGCGGGCTCGGCTGGCTGATGGCGAAGCACGGCCTCGCTGCCGACAACCTTCTCGCCGTCGAACTCGTCAACGCCGGCGGAGACGTTGTCGAGGTGACCGAGGACTCCGACTCTGACCTCCTCTGGGCGCTCCGCGGTGGAGGCGGCAACTTCGGCATCGCCACGGCCTTCAAGTACCGCCTGCATCCGGTGGAGATGGTCACCGGCGGGTTGATTGCGCATCCAGTCGAGGCAGCGCCCGAGCTGCTCCGTTTCTACCGCGACGCGGTCGCGGACTGTTCCGACGACCTGACCGTGTTCGCGGCGCTCGCGCATGCCCCTGACGGGTCGGGCGTGAAGCTGGCCGCCATGGTGGTGTTCCATACGGGAGACGAGGAGCAGGCCGAGGCCGACCTGGCGCCGTTCAAGTCCTGGGGCTCGCCGGCGGTCGTCGACGTCGGTCGGATGCCGTATCCCGTGATGAACACGCTCCTCGACGCCGGTTATCCCGCCGGGGCCCTGAACTACTGGCTCTCGAGCTTCGCGGAGACCCTCTCGGACGGGCTGATCGACCAGATGATCGAGCGCTTCGCATCGGTGCCCTCACCGATGACCGCCATCCTGATGGAGCACTTCCACGGCGCCGTGACGCGCGTCGGGGTCACTGACACCGCCGTGCCGCATCGCCAGGAGGGCTGGAACGTCTTCGTCCCTTCGGTCTGGACCGATCCAGCAGCGACCGACGAGAACGTCGCGTGGACGCGAGACACCCACAGTGCCTTCGGTCCGCATCTCGAGAAGAGACGGTGGCTCAACTACCTCGGCGACGACGAGGGCGGCGACGCGGTGCGGGCCGCCTACGGGCCGAACTACGAGCGGTTGGTCGAGCTCAAGAGGCGCTACGACCCGGAGAACGTCTTCCACCACAACCACAACATCGACCCGAGCTGAGCCGGCCCGGGAAGAAAAAGGCTCTTCGGGGCGTCGAGTTGGAATGGAGCACGTCGAGGTCGCGGTGATCGGTGCCGGGCCGGCGGGGCTGGCCGCCGGGCGGAAACTGCTGGACGCTGATGTGGAGCACGCGATCCTGGAACGGGATCGTGTCGGCCAGACCTGGAGGGACCGCTGGGACGAATTTCGCCTCGTGACCCCCAACTGGGCGACGCAGCTGCCCGGGCGTCCCTACGACGGGCCCGACCCGGACGGCTTCATGCCTCGCGACGAGGTCGTCGAGTACCTGGAGCGCTGCGCCGCCGATCTCGGAGCAGCCGTGAGGGAGGGCGTCGAGGTCGAATCCCTGGACGCGCGCCCAGGAGGCGGCCTGACCCTGCGAACCTCGACGGGCGACATGCGCGCGGACGCGGTGGTCGTGGCCACAGGCACCTACCGGCGCCCTCACCGCCCTTCGGCCGCAGCGGCGCTGCCGTCAGATCTGCTCCAGCTGGACGTCGCGGACTACCGAAACGAGGGTGAGCTCCCTCCAGGGGCCGTGCTGGTCGTTGGAAGCGGGCAGTCCGGCTGCCAGCTCGCCGAGGAGCTGCACGATGCCGGACGCCAGGTCGTCCTGGCCTGCGGAAAGGCGCCCTGGGCGCCGCGGCGGGTGGGTGGCCGCGATTTCGTCTGGTGGGCGGCCGCGAGCGGCTTCCTGGACGCCGGCCTCGAGTCCCTGCCGAGTCCGGCCGCGCGGCTCTTCGGCAACGTCCTGGTGACCGGGCACGGGGGCGGTCGCGATCTCAACCTCAGGACCTTGCGCGAGCGAGGTGTGACCTTGGCGGGGCATTTCATCGGTGCGACCGGCCGTCGTGCCCGGTTCGCACCCGATCTGGGCGAGACGGTCGCCTGGGGCGACGAGCGCTACGAGCAGTTCATGAACCTCGTCCGCAAAGTCGTCGCCGAGCGGGGCCTCGCAGTGTCCGAGCCCGAGCCGCCGGCGCCATTCGACCCGCAGGCGCCGGAGGAGGTCGACCTCGTCGGCTTCGGGGCCGTTCTCTTCGCCGGAGGGTTCCGGCCCGACTACGGCGCGCTCCTCCCGTGGCCGAACGCGTTCGACGAGCTCGGCTTCCCGCTCCAGCGGGACGGTGAGAGCACGGTCGTCCCCGGCCTCTACTTCATGGGCGTTCACTTCATGCGCAAGCGCCAGTCGGCCACCCTGGTCGGCATGGCCGAGGATGCCGCGGTCGTCACGGAGCGCATCGCGGCGAAGCTGGACGTCGCCGCCTGAGCCCTGGACCTAGGCGCCGACGGCCTTCCGGGCCGCCTCTTCGAACTTGGCTCGCCGGTCGAGGCTCTCGTCCAGGGCGGCCTGCCACCCTGCAGGATCCTCCTCGGCCAGCAGGTCGCGCGCCCGTTCGAGCCCGTGGGCGGCCGCGCTCGCCTCCTGCTCGACCGTTGTGCATCCCGAAGAGGAGGGAGATCGTCCCGACGAGCGGCGACAGCTCGCCGACCAGGTGCTGCGCGTCCTGGCGCGCCCGCTCGGACTGCGGATGCGCCCTGGCGTGACGCAGGGCCTCGCCGGCGCCCTTCAGGCGAGAGGAGAAGTCGCTCGCCGCGTCGATCTGCTTCGTCCGCAGGTGCAGGCCGCGCTGCGTGCGGTTGTTGAGGATTCCGATCGCAAGCGCGACGCCGGCCGTGAGCATCGCGGCGCCGAGGCTGAGGACCACGGTCTGCCAGGAGACCACCGGCTCTCCTAGTTCCAGCGAAGGTCGCGGAGCTGCGAGAGGTCGATGTTCCCGCCCGAGAGGACGCAGACGACCTTCGTCTCCGGCGGCGCCTCAACGCGTCCCTCGCGGAGCGCGGCGACGGTCGAGGCGGCCGCGCCCTCCACCACGAGCTTCGTGTGCGCCATCGTCCAGAGGACGCTCTCGAAGATCGTGGCGTCCGGGACCGCGACGATCTCGTCCACGAAGCGCTGCACGAGGTCGAACGTGAGCTCGCCGGCCCGCTTGACGCGCAGCCCGTCGATGATCGTGTCGCAGCGCTCGAGCGTGACGAGCTCACCGGCCTCGACGCTGGCCTTCATCGCCGCCCCGTCCGAGGACTCGACGCCGACGATCCTGATCCCCGGGTGCTCCTGCTTGAGCGCGGTCGAGATCCCTGAGATGAGGCCGCCGCCGCCGATCGGCACGACGACGACTTCCACCTCGGGCCAGTCCTCGAGGATCTCGACGCCCACAGTGCCCTGGCCGGAGATCAGGTCGACGTCGTCGAACGGATGCACGTAGGTCAGGCCCTCCGACGCGACCAGCTCGCGCGCCTTCGCGTCCGCGTCGTCCCAGATCGACCCGTGCAGCACGACCTCGGCCCCGTAACCGCGGGTGGCCGCGATCTTCGACGGCGTGGCGTTCTCGGCCATGCAGACGACGGCGCGGACCCCGAGCATCGCCGCTGCGAGAGCGACGCCTTGCGCGTGGTTTCCCGCCGACGAGCAGACAACCCCGCGGTCCCGCTCCTCCTGCGTCAGCCGCGTGAGCTTCACGAGCGGCCCGCGGATCTTGTACGAGCCCGTGCGCTGGAAGAGCTCGGCCTTAAGCCGTACGTCGAAGCCGGTCTCCTCGCTGAGCGTCCGGGAGGTGAGAAGCGGCGTACGGTGCACGTGCGGCGCCACCAGCGGCATCGCGGCTCGCGAGTCGGGCGTCGTCGTGACGGACACGTCGCGCGGAGCGTACTCGGCGGACGGGCTGCGCGGGCGACCGAGGCGCGGTAGAGTCCGGCCCCGATGGCGGTCGACTACTTCCTCAAGATCGACGGCATCCCGGGCGAGAGCACGGATGCCAAGCACAAGGACGAGATCGACGCGCTGGCCTTCAGCTGGGGCGTGAGCCAGTCCGGTCCGACCGGGCCCGGCGGAGGCGGAGGAGCGGGCAAGGCGGTCTTCGACGACCTGCTCGTCGTCGCGCGCACGAGCAAGGCCTCGCCGAAGCTCTGGCTCGCGTGCGCGAGCGGCCAGCACATCAAGTCCGCGGTCCTCACGTGCCGCAAGCCCGGCAAGGCCCCGCTCGAGTTCCTGAAGATCACTCTCACGGACGTGATCATCTCGTCCTACGAGATCGACGGCTCGGACGACGAGCTCCCGCTCGACCAGATCGCGCTCGGCTTCGCCAAGGTCGAGATGGCCTACACCTCGCAGGACGCCACGGGGAAGGCACAGCCGCCCGTCAAGTCCGGCTGGGACCTCAAGAAGAACGCCAAGGTCTAGCCGCGTGCCGGTCAGGGTGCGCTTCGCCCCGA
>DAITAN010000007.1:0-19025 GCA_036824235.1 Gaiellaceae bacterium
GCTCTGCTCGGGCCGAACGGCGCCGGCAAGACGACGCTCTTCAACGTCGTCTCCGGCGAGTTCCCGCCCACGAGCGGTCACGTCGAGCTGTTCGGCCGCGACGTCACGAGGATGCCCGCCCGCAAGCGGGCCAGGCTCGGGCTCACACGCACGTTTCAGACCTCACGACTCTTCCTCGGCCTGACGGTCGAGGACAACCTCTACCTCGCCGCACTTGGCGCACGGGGCGGACACCTCCGCCCCGTGCGCCTGCCCGGCCGCGACGCTGCTCTCCGCGAGCGTGCCCGCGAGCTCGCCGAGCGGGTCGGGCTCGAGGAGCAGCTCGGAACGCAGGTGGGCTCGCTCTCGCATGGGGAGCAGCGCCAGCTCGAAGTGGGGATGGCGCGCGCGGGCGACCCGAAGATCATGATGCTCGACGAACCTGCGGCGGGCCTCTCCCGGGGCGAGCGCGTCCTGCTCACCGATCTCCTGCTGACGCTCGACCGCGGGATCACCCTCATCCTCATCGAGCACGACATGGACGTCGCGCTCACGGTGGCGGAGCGGGTGACGATGATGCACGACGGGCGCGTGATCGTCGAGGGCACGCCCGCCGAGATCCGCGCCAACCAGCTCGTGCACGACCTCTACCTGGGGAGCCATCACTACGCAGATGAGTGACCCCGTCTTCATCTTGGACAAGGTCAACGCCTACTACGGGCGTGGACGCGTCCTGCACGACGTCAGCTTCGAGATGGGTCGCGAGCCGGTCGCCCTCATCGGCCGCAACGGCATGGGGAAGACGACGCTCTGCCTCACCATCATGGGCCTCATGGCCCGCGCGGACGGCTCCGTCCGCTTCGAAGGGCAGGAGCTCATGGGCCGGGCGCCCTACAAGATCTCCGGCGCGGGGATCGGCTACGTGCCCCAGGGCCGGCGACTGTTCCCCTCGCTCTCGACGGAGGAGCACCTCGACATGCTCGGCGCCGGACGAGGCGGCCGCTGGGACAAGGCGGCGATCTGGGAGCTGTTCCCCCGCCTCGCCGAGCGCCGCAAGATCGGCGCCGCCCAGCTTTCGGGCGGGGAGCAGCAGATGCTCGCCATCGCCCGCGCGCTCCTCGGCAATCCCAAGCTCTTGATCATGGACGAGCCCTCCGAAGGCCTGGCGCCAGCGATCGTCGAGAACCTGGTCGGCACCTGCCAGGGTCTGGTCCAGGAGGGGGTCGGGCTCCTCCTCGTCGAGCAGAACCTCGGCGTTGCCACCTCGCTCGCCGAGCGTCAGCTGATCATGATCGCCGGCGAAATCGCGACAGAGATGAACGCCAAGGCGCTCCTCGACGACCCGGACGCGCAGCAGCGCTACCTCGGCGTCTCCCGCGTCGAGGGAGCGGCCGCCTAGATCATGGCCACCGTCGTCCTGCTCGGCACGCTGGACACCAAGGGGGACGAGTACGCGTACCTCCGCTCCCTCCTGAGCGGGCACGGGGTCGAGACGATCATGATCGACGCCGGCGTTCTCAGCGAGCCCCGCGCAGCCGCGGACGTGACGCGTGAGGAGGTTGCGCAGGCGGCGGGCGCAGATGTCAGGACACTCGCCGATGCGGGCGACCGCGGGGCCGCCATGGAGACCATGGCGCGCGGCGCCGCGAAGATCGTGAAAGGACTTCACGCCGAAGGCCGCCTCGACGGCATCCTCGCACTTGGGGGCTCGGGTGGGACGGCCGTCGCCACCGAGGCGATGAGAGCGCTTCCCGTCGGCGTCCCCAAGCTGATGATCTCGACGATGGCGTCGGGTGACACCCGCCCGTACGTGGGTGCGACGGACGTGACGATGACGTACTCCGTCGTCGACATCTCCGGGATCAACGCCGTCTCGGCCCGCATCCTGGCCAATGCGGCGGCTGCGATGGCGGGCATGGCGTCTGCGGAGCCGCCCACGGTCGAGGGCGGGAAGCCGCTCGTCGGGGCGACGATGTTCGGCGTCACGACCCCTTGCGTGACCGCGGCGCGCGAGCGCCTCGAGGGGCTCGGCTACGAGGTGCTCGTCTTCCACGCGACTGGCACGGGCGGGCAGTCGATGGAGGCGCTCATGCGGAGCGGCTTCATCACCGCCTCGCTGGATGCGACCACGACCGAGCTGGCCGACGATCTCGTCGGCGGCGTCCTCTCCGCCGGCCCTGACCGGCTCGAGGCCGCCGGCGAGCTCGGGATCCCGCAGGTGGTTTCGCTGGGCGCCCTCGACATGGTCAACTTCGGCCCCGTGGAGACGGTGCCGGCCGAGTTCCGCGACCGGCTTCTCTACAAGCACAACCCGACGGTCACGCTCATGCGGACGACGGCGGAGGAATCCGCCGAGCTGGGACGCCGCATCGGGCGCAAGCTCTCGTCTGCGACCGGGCCATTGACGCTCTTCATTCCGCTTCGCGGGGTGTCGCTCATCGACGTTGAGGGACAGGTCTTCTTCGACCCGGAGGCCGACCGGGCGCTCTTCGACGCGCTCCGCGACACGCTCGACCCCGGCGTGGACGTGCGCGAGCTCGACACCGACGTCAACGATCCCGCCTTCGCGCACGCCATGGTCGACACCCTCCACGAGCACTACAAGGCCTGGACGGCCGGCGAGGTACGCGCATGAAGCGGGAGGAAGCGCTGGCGCGCCTGCGGGCGCAGGTGCAAGACGGCCGGCCGATCATCGGCGCCGGGGCCGGGACCGGGCTCTCGGCGAAGTGCGCCGAGGCCGGCGGCGCCGATCTCATCATCGTCTACAACTCCGGGCGGTATCGCATGGCGGGCCGGGGATCCCTCGCCGGCCTCCTCCCCTACGGCGACGCGAACGCGATCGTCATGGAGATGGCAGGCGAGGTGCTGCCGGTCGTGAAGGCAACGCCTGTCCTCGCCGGCGTCTGCGGCACGGATCCCTTCCGGCTCATGCCGGTCTTCCTCCGGCAGGTGCAGGAAGCCGGCTTCACGGGCGTCCAGAACTTTCCCACCGTTGGCCTCATCGACGGGGTATTCCGCCAGAACCTCGAGGAGACGGGCATGAGCTACTCACTCGAGGTGGAGATGATTCGCGCCGCGCGGGAGCTCGGCCTGGTCACCTGCCCCTATGTCTTCACGCCGGAGGATGCCCGGGCGATGGCGGGGGCGGGCGCCGACGTGCTCGTCCCCCACATGGGGCTGACGACGGGCGGGTCGATCGGCGCCGAGACCGCCAGGACGCTCGACGAGTCCGTCGAGCTGATTCAGGCAATGCACGACGCGGCCGTGGAGGTCGCGCCGGACGTGCTCGTCCTCTGCCACGGCGGCCCCATCTCCGAGCCGGACGACGCGGCCTACGTGCTCGAGCGCACACAGGGCGTCGTCGGCTTCTTCGGGGCCTCGAGCATGGAGCGGCTCCCTACCGAAACCGCACTGACGGAGACCGTGAAGCGCTTCAAGGCGATCCCCGCCCGGGGGCGGGAAGGAGAACACGTATGAACGGGAGGTTCGTCCACGAGACCGACATCGAGCGCGAGCAGCTCGACTGGGGTGGCCTCGGGTGGATCAGCCGGCCACCGTCCACCGGTACGCGACAGCTCACGGTGCTCGACGTCTCGCTGGAGCCGGGCCACGGCCACGACTTCCACACGCACCCAGTCCAGGAAGAGGTGATCGTCGTCCAGGCGGGTGAGATCGAGCAGTGGCTCGAGGGTGAGAAGACCGTCCTCGGGCCCGGCGAGGCCGTGTTCATCGGGATGGGCACCGTCCATGCCTCGTTCAACACGGGGCAGGAGACCGCGCGGCTGACCGTCGCTCTCGGTCCGTGCGCCGGTGAGGGAGGCTACGAGCTCGTGGACGTCTCCGGGGAGGAGCCGTGGAGGTCCTTGCGGTCGTCATGAGCGTAGGGACGCCCAGAAGCGAGACGCTCGTGCAAGACCTCCGTGATCTCGTTGGCGACGACGCGGTCATCGCCGACGCGGACGGCCTCGGGCGCTACGCCGCCGATACCTACTGGAAGGCGCTCGCGGCACAGGCGAGCGGGAACCCACTCGGCCTCCCGGATGTCGCCGTCCTGCCGGCCGACGAGGCCGGCGTCGCTGGAGTGCTTCGCTTCGCCAACGAGCGAGGTCTCCCCGTTGTCCCCCGCGGAGGCGGCTCGGGAAGCCAGGGAGGCGCAGTTCCGGT
The DNA here is from genome assembly GCA_036824235.1 of Gaiellaceae bacterium. GTDB lineage: Bacteria > Actinomycetota > Thermoleophilia > Gaiellales > Gaiellaceae > JAIBJN01. Next base: position 4,144 of record DAITAN010000007.1, read on the forward strand.
CAGTGGTGGCATCCTCCTCGACCTCACGCGCCTCGACCGAATCGTCGAGGTAGACGAGGAATCGCTGACCGTCACGGCCGAGGCGGGAGTCAACGGCGAGGTGCTCGAGCGGGCGTTGAACGAGCGAGGGCTCATGCTCCCGCACTATCCGGCTTCGGTCGATCTGGCAACGGTCGGCGGCTACGTCGCCGCCCGCGGCTCCGGGGTGCTCTCGACGCGCTACGGCAAGATCGAGGATCTCGTCCTCTCCCTCCGTATCGCCCTCGCGGACGGGACCGTGATCGAAACCGTCGGCGTCCCCAGGCACGCGGTCGGGCCCGAGCTGACGCAGCTCTTCGTCGGCTCCGAGGGCACGCTCGGCGTCGTCACCCGCGCGAGCCTCCAGCTCGCGCCCCTCCCGGCAGTGCGCCGCTTCGAGGCGGTCTCGTTCGCATCGGTGCCCGAGGGGATCGCCACGGTGCGCTCCATCATCGCCCGCGGCCTGCGGCCCTCCGTCGTGCGCATGTACGACGAGGTGGCCACCCGCACGTCGCTCGGGCCCGTCGTCGAACAGGAGCTGGAGGGGGTCTGCACGGTCTTCTGCTTCGAGGGCGAGCCCGCCGTTGCCGACGCGGAGGCGGAAACACTGCTCGCGCTCGCCCGCGAGCGCGGCGCCGTCGTCCTCGACGGCAAGCTCGGCGAGACCTGGTGGAAGCGCCGCTACGAGTTCTACAAGCCGCCACACCATCCGCAGCTGCCCGCCATCTGGGGGACGATCGAGGCGGTGGCTCCCTATGCCCGCATCTACGACGTCTACCGGGCGGTCAAGGAGGCGGTCGAGGCGCCGTACGCTGAGCACGGGCTGGCGCTCAAGGTGCACTTCAGCCACTGGTACCCGTGGGGGACGATGATGTACGGCCGCTTCATCGTCCCGGACGGCGGGCCCGAGGCAATCGACCTCCACGACCGCATCTGGGCGGACGCCGTCCAGGCCATGCTCGGCGCCGGCGGCGTCATGAACGACCACCACGGGGTCGGGCTCAAGCTCGCGCCGTACATGCGAGCCCAGCACGGGCCCGCTCTCGACGTCCTGCGCCGGATCAAGGAGGTGCTCGACCCGAACCGGATCATGAACCCGGGCAAGCTCGATCTGTGATCTGTAAGGCAGTCGGCAACGCGAGGAGGACCGAATGGCACTGAAGGTGGCGATGCACAACTGGATGCGGCCGGAGCCGATCGAGACGACGATCCGGCGGCTGGCCCGCTTCGGCTACGACGGAATCGAGATCTCCGGCGAGCCGGCGCTCTATGACGCGAAGCAGGTGCGCTCGCTGCTCGACGAGCACGGCCTCGAATGCTGGGGCTCCGTGACGCTCATGGTCGGCGGACGCGACCTCCTGCACGAGGACAAGTACGTGCGCATCGGCAGCGTCCAGTACGTGAAGGACACGATCGACCTGATCAAGGCACTCGGCGGCTCGATCCTGACCGTCGTGCCGTCGACCGTGGGCAAGGTCACGCCCATGTCCACTCCCGAGGAGGAGTGGAAGTGGGCGGTCGAGAGCCTGAAGGAGTGCCAGGCGCACGCCGAGAGCAATGGAGTCCGGCTCGCGCTCGAGCCGCTGAACCGCTTCGAGACCTATTTCCTGAACCGTTGCGACCAGGCGCTCGCGCTGGCGGAGGACGTCGGCGGCGACTGCGGCGTCTGCCTCGACATCTTCCACATGAACATCGAGGAGGCCGACTGGCCCTCCGCCATCAGGGCCGCCGGCGACAAGCTCGTCGACTTCCACGTGGCCGACAACAACCGCATGCCCCCCGCCCAGGGCGCGATCGACTGGGAGCTGGTTCTGCGCACGCTCGGCGAGGTCGGCTACGAGGGCTATGTCACCGTCGAGTTCGTGGCCACGGTCGATCGCAGCCGGATCTCCGAGCGCACCGAGATCGGAGACGCGTCCGAGGCCGACGCGAGCGTGGGCCTCGAGCAGTTCCTGCGCGACCACGGCACGGGCGCCGTTCCCGAGGAGCTGTACGACCGGTACGTGCAGGAGTCGATCGACTGCCTGCGTCAGGCCACGACCGCGGCGGCACCCGCGTAGGAGGTCCGATGGAGCTGCCTTCTTACAACATCGCCGATCTCGCCCCGCCGGACATTCAGGCCTACCTGGCCGAGAAGGACATCGTGATGATCCCTATCGCGAGCCTGGAGCAGCACGGCCCCCATCTGCCGCTTGCGACGGACACGATCCAGGCCGACGAGATCACACAGCGCGCGGCCGAGCGGACGGAAGTTCTGTACACGCCGTGTGTGTGGTTCGGCTACTCGCCGCAGCACATGTATGGGCCGGGCGAGGGGACCGGGACGATCACAATCCGCTCGCAGATCCTGCTCGACGTCTACCACGACGTGGCGCGCTCGCTTATCCACCACGGGTTCAACCGGCTCGTGTTCGTCAACAACCACGGCTCGAACACGAAGATCATCGACCCGCTGCTGCGGCGGATCCGGTACGAGACCGGCGCCTTTGTCACGTTCTCGAAGCTCTACGCCGAGCGGTATCTCGGCCTCATCGACCCGGTGATGGAGAACCCGCCCGAGGAGACGCCGGGTTGGCACTCCAGCGAGCTCGAGACCGCCCAGGTGATGGCCCACGACGAGCGGCTGGTGCGCATGGACCGGGCCGTGAACCAGAAGGTCAAGCGCCCCGACTGGTTCCCTGACGGATTCGTCAAGCTGGACGGGGCGCCGGAGGTCGAGTTCCAGGGGTACCAGTACTTCCTCTTCCCCACCGATCACAGCGACTTCACGCCGAGCGGCGTGATCGGCAACCCGTTCAGGGCGACCGCCGAGAAGGGCGAGCAGACGTACGAGCTGTACGCTGCCCATCTCGCCGCGGCGCTGGAGGAGTTCCAGAAGGTGCCGGTCGAGGTGCACACGCGGGAGTGGCGCGACCGGGCATGACGGGGGGCCTGTGAAGGACGAGCCACAAATCGCGCTGATCGGCACGCTCGACACGAAGGGCGATGAGATCGCCTACGTGCGCGAGCGACTGGTGGGCCTCGGGGCCCGGCCGGTCGTGATCGACTCGGGGATCCTGGGTGAGCCGGGTACGAGCGCCGACATCACCCGGGAAGAGGTGGCCAGGGAGGGGGGCTACGAGCTGGAGCGCATCCGGTCGGCGGGGAGCCGAGGCTCGGCAGTCGAGCTGATGCAAGAGGGAGTGCGCGCTGTCTGCCTTCGCCTCTGGCTCGAGGGCCGGCTGGACGGGGTGCTCTGCCTGGGCGGAGCGGAGGGAGCCCTCTTGGGAGCGGCCGCGATGCACGCGCTTCCCGTCGGCGTCCCGAAGCTGATCGTGACGCCGAGCGCCTCGGGCCGCCGCGCGTTCGGCCCCTTCGTGGGCGAGAGCGACGTGCTCGTCATGCACTCGGTCGTCGACATCCTCGGCCTCAACCCGATCGCGCGCGCCGTGTTCGACAACGCGGCGGCCGCTGTCGCGGGCATGGTTCGGGACGCCGGGCGCCCGCTCCAGGACCTGGGTGGACGGAGCGTGGGCATCACGATGCTCGGCCACACCACGCCCGCGGTGATGCGTATCCGCACGGCGCTCGAGCAGGCCGGCCACGAGCCGGTCATCTTCCACGCGAACGGTGTCGGTGGGCCCGCGATGGAGAAGCTGGTCGAAGCGGGTGCGCTCGCCGGCGTGATCGACTACACGCTCTCCGAGCTCGCAAACTCCCTCTTGGACGGGCTCCATTCGACAGGGCCGAATCGCCTCCGGGCCGCCGGCGAGAGGGGCCTCCCGCAGGTGGTCGTTCCCGGCTGCGTCGACTTCTTCAACCAGGGCGCCCCCGACACCCTTCCCGCCGAATACCGGACGCGCCAGAGCTACTACCACAATCCAGTGGCCACTCTCGTTCGGCTCGAGCCGGGGGAGATGGCCGAGCTGGGCCGCATCGTCGCCGAACGGCTCAACGAGGCGCGGGGCGCGGTGCACGTCCTCGCCCCAACCCGCGGCTTCTCCCTGGCCGACGTCGAGGGAGGCGACCTCTGGTTCCCGGAGGCCGATGCCGCGTTCCTGGACGCTCTCGGAACCACGCTTCGGCCCGACATCCAGCTCGAGCTCGCCGACACGCACGTGAACGACCCGGCGTTCGCAGACCTCGTCGCCGAGCGGTACCTCGCCCTGGCCTCCACGCCGACGTCCGCGACCTGATGAGGAACGTGTGATGCCGGCCGACATTCGCAGAGCCAGCATTCTCGAGCGGATCCAGCGCGACGGAGGCGCGTCGGTCGCCGAGCTCGCGCGCGACTACGGCGTCGCGCCCATCACGGTTCACCGGGACCTCGAGCGACTCGCGCGAGACGGGCTCATCGAGCGCGTGCACGGAGGCGCGCGACCGCCCGGCAGCGGTCCCAGGGAGCTCCGTGTGCCGACCGACTGGACGAAGCGGCTCAAGCAGGCCTTGGCCGCGAAGCAGGCGATCGCGGCGCGCGCCGCGGATTTCGTCGAGGACGGCTCGACGATCTTCGTCGACTCGTCCACGACCTGCCTCGTGCTCGCCCGCCATCTGGAGCGTCATCCGCCGCGCGCGCTCACCCTCGTCACGAACTCCCCGGCAATCGCCGTAGAGCTTCACGCCCAGTCCATCCACGTCGTCGTCACTCCCGGCGAGGTCGACCAGACGCTCCGCATGATCGGCGGCCGGTGGGCGGCAGAGTTCCTCGCAGGGCTCAACATGGAGACCGCCTTCGTCTCGGCCGGTGGCGTCACGCTCGAGAACGGGCTGACAACCACGCGGCGGGCTCTCGCCGACACCCTCAACGCCGCATCGGATTCATCGGCGAAGACGATCGGCCTCATCGACTCGTCCAAGTTCGGGCTCTCCGCACTGCTTGCGATCGCGCGTCCGGAGGAGCTCGACGCCCTGGTGGTCGACGATGGTCTCCCTCGCGAAACGATCGACGCGTTCGAGGCGGCCGGCGTCAACCTCATCGTCGCCGACGGCCAAGCGACCGCTGCTTCCGCAACCGCCTAAGGAGGACCAGAATGGCACGTCCCGTCACGCTCTTCACCGGCCAGTGGGCCGATCTACCGCTGGAGGAGCTCGCCGGCAAGGCCTCCGCCTGGGGCTTCGACGGACTCGAGCTCGCCTGCTGGGGCGATCACTTCGACGTCGACGAGGCGCTTGCCGATCCTGGTTACGCGGACGGCCGCCGCGAGCTCCTGGACCGCCACGGCCTCCAGTGCGTCGCGATCTCGACGCATCTCGTCGGCCAAGCAGTCTGTGACCCCGTCGACGAGCGCCACCGGGCGATCCTGCCACCGGCCGTCTGGGGTGACGGCGATCCCGAGGGCGTCCGCAGCCGGGCGGCCGACAAGGTGAAGGACACGGCGCGAGCGGCCGCGAGGTTCGGCGTCACCCAGGTGAACGGCTTCACCGGCTCGAGCATCTGGCATCTCCTTTATTCGTTCCCGCCGAACGACTTCGAGCGGGTCGAGGCCGGCTACCAGGACTTCGCGGAGCGCTGGGGCCCGATCCTGGATGTCTTCGAAGCGGAGGGCGTTCGTTACGGCCTCGAGGTGCACCCCACCGAGATCGCCTACGACTTCGTGACCACGCGCAAGGCGCTCGAGGCGATCGACCAGCGGGAAAGCTTCGGCATCAACTTCGACCCGAGTCACTTCGCCCATCAGTCCCTCGACTCGGCGGCATTCGTGCAGGAGTTCGCCGACCGCATCTACCACGTCCACGTCAAGGACTCGAAGAAGACCCTCGACGGGCGCAGCTCGATCCTCGGCGGGCACCTGAACTTCGGGGAGGTCGGACGCGGCTGGGACTTCGTCTCGCCGGGTCACGGGGACGTCGATTTCGAGTCGCTCTTCCGCGCTCTCAACCGGATCGGGTACGAGGGGCCGCTCTCGATCGAGTGGGAGGATGCCGGCATGGATCGCGAATGGGGCGCCCAGGACGCGCTGGCCTTCGTCCGCAGGAGCGACTTCACCCCGTCCACGCTTGCGTTCGACGCAGCCTACGAGAGGAGCTGAGGATGGCCGACGAGAAAGAGGTCGGCTTCCTCACGATGGGCCGGGCCGGCGGGCAGGGCGAGCTTCGGACGATCGGGATCGGCATGCTCGGCTACGCCTTCATGGGGAAGGCCCACGCGAACGCCTACCGGAAGATCGCCTACATGACGTGGCCGCCGCCCCTGCTGCCACGGCTGGTCGCTGTCTCCGGGAGGACCGAGGAGGCGGTCGCGGAGGCGGCGCGCCGCTACGGCTTCGAGGGCTACACGACCGACTGGCACGAGCTGCTTGCGAGCGGCGACATCCAGCTCATCGACAACAGCGGGCCGAACAACCTGCATGCAGAGCCGACGATCGCAGCGGCCGAGGCCGGCAAGCATGTCGTCTGCGAGAAGCCGTTGGCGCGCTCGGCCGACGAGAGCCATGAGGTCTGGCAGCGCGTCGCGGCGACCGGTGTCAAGCACATGTGCGCCTTCAACTACCGCTTCGTCCCGGCCGTACGCCTCGCGCGCGAGATGCTGGAGGCCGGGGAGCTGGGCGACGTCTACCACTTCAGAGGGCGCTACCTCCAGGAGTGGGGCGACATCGACGACCAGGTCTGGCGGTTCGACCGCGAGGCCGCCGGCTCGGGAGCGCTCGGCGACCTGGGCGCGCACGTCATCGACCTGGCGCGCTATCTCGTCGGGGAGATCGAGTCGGTGAGCGGGGCCACGCGGGCGTTCAAGGAAGGGCGCGAGGTCGACGACGCCTTCGAGTCGGTCGTCGAGTTCGAGAACGGGGCCGTCGGCACGATCGAAGCCTCGCGGTTCTGCCCCGGCCGCAAGAACGCCTTCGCCTGGGAGATCAACGGCTCGAAAGGCTCGATCGCCTTCGACCTCGAGCGGCTGAACGAGCTTCAGGTCCACCTGCGCGACTCGAGGCCGGGCGAACGCGCGCAGGGTTTCCGCAGCGTGCTCGTCTCCGAGGCCGACCATCCCTTCTGGGAGCACTGGTGGCCCCACGGCCACATCATCGGCTGGGAGCATTCCTTCGTGCACGAGCTGCACCATCTTCTGACGGCGATCGCCGAGGACAGTTCCGTTGCGCCGCACGGGGCGACGTTCGAGGACGGCTACCGAGCCGCCGAGGTCTGCGACGCGATCGTGCGCTCGAGCGAGTCGGGCCGGCGGGAGGTGATCGCGTATCGCTAGCCCGCGCCTGAACCGACTCTTTGCCGCCGACGGGCGCTGCTTCGACGTCGCGGTTGACCACGGCTTCTTCGGCGAGCGCTCCTTCCTCGCGGGGATCGAAGACCTGGAGCGGGCGGTGCGCACGCTCGTGGATGCCGGGCCCGACGCGATCCAGCTCTCGCCCGGCGAGGCTCCGCTGCTCCAGGAGCTGGCCGGCCCCCACAAGCCTGCGCTCGTGCTGCGCACCGACGTCGCGAACGTGTACGGCGCGAGCCCTCCGAGCACGCTCTGGAGCGAGCTCGTCGAGGACGCCGTCGCGCGGGCGCTGCGCCTCGATGCCGCCTGCGTCGTCGTCAACCTCCTTTCCCTGCCCGGGGAGCCGGAGCTCTACCGGCAGTGCGTTCGCAACGTCTCGAAGCTGCGGGCCGCTTGTGAGCCGCTCGGCGTGCCCGTGATGGTCGAGCCGCTCGCGATGAAGCCGGGCGACGCCGGCTACGGCGTGAACGGGGACGCCGACACGGTCGTGACCCTCGTTCGCCAGGCCGCCGAGCTGGGCGCCGACGTCATCAAGGCCGACCCCACCGACGACCTGGGCGAGTACGGTCGAGTCGTGGAGGCAGCGGGCCGCGTGCCCGTGCTCGTGCGGGGCGGCGGGCGCGCGTCGGACGAGGAGATCATGCGCCGCACCGAGGCGGTTCTCCAGCAGGGCGCGGCCGGGATCGTCTACGGGCGCAACGTCGTCCAGCATGCGGATCCGGCCGGGATGACACGCGCGCTGATGGCGATCGTGCACGAGGGCGCGTCCGCCGCGGCGGCGCTCGCGGCCTTCACCGCCCGTGCCTGACCAGGTCGTTCGCTTCGGGCTCGTGGGCGGCGGGCTCATGGGCAGGGAGTTCGCCAGCGCGGCCGCACGGTGGCTGCACCTCGACGCCCTCGGCGTCCGGCCCGAGCTGGCAGTCGTCTGCGACCCGAACCCGGACGTGCTCGCGTGGTACGAGAGGCTCGATCCGACGCCGCGGCTCGTCTCCGACTATCGGGAGCTGCTCGCGGACGATTCGGTCGAGGCGGTCTACTGCGCCGTCCCACACCACCTGCACGAGGAGGTCTACGTCGCGTGCCTCCGGGCGGGGAAGCACCTCCTGGGCGAGAAGCCGTTCGGTATCGACCTGCGCGCGAACCAGGCGATCGAGGCAGAGATCGCCGCGCATCCCGAGCTCCTCGTCCGCTGCTCGTCGGAGCTGCCTTTCTATCCGGGGGGCCAGCGCGTGTGGAGCTGGATCGCCGATCGTCGCTATGGGCGCGTGCTAGAGGTGCGGTCGGCCTTCCTGCATTCGAGCGACCTCGATCCGGGCAAGCCGATCAACTGGAAGCGGCGGGCCGACCAGAACGGCGAGTACGGGGTCATGGGCGATCTGGGCATGCACGCTTTGCACCTGCCCCTGCGCGCAGGCTGGTTCCCGAAGGACGTGCGCGCGATCCTGTCGGATGTGGTCCGCTCGCGGCCGGACGGCCGCGGAGGAACGGTTCCGTGCGACACGTGGGACAACGCTCTCCTCCTCTGCGAGGTGGAGGCGGAGGGCGATTCTTTCCCGCTGCGGATCGAGACGAAGCGGATCGCCCCGGGCGAGACGAACACCTGGATCATCGAAGTGGACGGGACCGACGGCTCGATCGCGTACACGACCAAGCAGCCGAAGACGTTGCGTTGGATGGAATACGAGCCCGGTGGGCCGCAGGCCTGGAGCGTGCTCGACCTGGGCTCGGAGTCGGCGTACCCGTCGATCACCGGGGCGATTTTCGAGTTCGGCTTCTCCGCCGCGGTCCTCCAGATGTGGGCCGCCTTCCTCGACGAGCTCGCTCACGGCCGGGACGGCATGGCCCAGCCCTTCCACTGCGCCACGCCGGAGGAAGCGGCGGCGACGCATCGTCTCTTCACGGCGGCGCTCGAGTCGCAGGCGACCTCGGCCGTCGTGCCGGTGGGCCCCACGCCGGGCCTAGCCTGAGCTCACGTCAACGGCGCGCCTGCGCGACCAGTTCGGGGGCGTCCACGCCGCGGAGCGACGCATCCAGGAGCTCCACCGGGTGGAGGGCCGGGAGCGGCCGCCCCGCCCGCCGGAGCGCCGCGCTCACCTGCACGAGGCAGCCGGGGTTGGCGGCCGCATAGGCGTCGGGCGCGACGGCCAGGATGCGTTCGGCCTTGCGCCGTCCCAACTCGAGCGCGGCTTCCGGTTGAACGAGGTTGTAGATACCTGCGCTGCCACAGCAAAGCGCCTGATCCTCCGGCTCGGCGAGGACTAGACCGGGGACCGGCGCGAGCATGGCCCGCTGCTCCGCCCGCACGCCCTGCGCATGAGCGAGATGGCAGGAGTCCTGGAGCGCGACTCGGAGTGCGAGTGGCTTCAGCTCCATGCGTGGCTCGAGCCCGGCGAGGAGCTCGGAGACATCGCGCGCACGGGCCGAGAAGGCGACCGCCCGCTCGGCATACTTCGGGTCGTCCGCGAGCAGGTGCGCGTAGTCCTTCAGGTTTGAGCCGCACCCGGCCGCGTTGGAGGCGACGAGATCGACCCCGGTCTCCTCGAACGTGTCGATCGTCTGCCGCGCGTGCTCGAGGCCCTTGTCATGCCGCCCGGCATGCACCGCCAGGGCGCCGCAGCAGGCCTGGGCTCGTGGCGCAACGACCTCGAAGCCGTATGCGGCGAGGACGCGGGCCGTGGCGGCGTTCACGTCGCCGAAGAGGACACGCTGGACGCAGCCCGTGAGCAGGCCCACGCGGATCGCCCGCTCGCCGACAGCCTCCGTGAGCTCGGGCGCCCGGACTGCCGAGCGCCAGGTCGGCGCCAGGTCGGCAAGTGGGCTCAGGAGACCGGGCAGCGGCAGCCTTCGCCCCACCGGAGCGAACCTCAGCGCGGCTCGCAGCCGACGTGGATGCGGGACAACGGCCAGGACGGCGGAGCGAAGAGCGCGTTCCCGGCGTGGGCGCACGTACTCGCGCTCGATCGTCGCGCGCGTCTGCTCGATCAGCCGGTCGTACTGGACGCCGGACGGGCACGAAGTCACGCAGGCCATGCAGCCGAGGCAACGGTCGAAGTGCTCGACCACCGTCGGGTTGAGCCGGAGCGTCCCATCGGCCAGCCCTTCCATCAGGTAGATGCGCCCCCTCGGCGAGTCCATCTCCTCGCGCCACAGACCCCACGTCGGGCACGTCGGCAGGCAGAAGCCGCAGTGCACGCAGGTGCTGACGAGCTCGCGGTCGATTCCCGTCACGCGAGGACACCTCCGGGGTCGAACTGCTGCCTCACGCGCTCGGCGAGCGCCGACCACGGCTGCTCGTAGGGCTGGGGGAGGTACGCGAAGCAGGTGGGGCCGATCCGAATGAGGGCCATGGGCAGCTCTTCGAGCGCGGAGCGAAGCTCGGCTGCGGGGAATGCCCCGCGCGAACGTGAGTCCAGCTGACGGGCGGCGACTTCGTCCCAGACCCCTCCGTCCTCCGCGCCACCCAGGAGAGCGCGGCCGTGGGCCACCTGGGCCGTCGCCGCCGCCTCGCCGCCCTCGAAGAGGAGGGCGAGGATGGACTCCCCTTCGCTCCAGACGAGATCGACGGCGCTCGGCACGAGGGTCGAATGGAGCAATGCCCGCACGAGGCCCTGCACCTCGTCCGGCGCTGCCACGGGGATCGCGAGAGTTCGGCTCGCCTCGGGACGGGGGTGGAGGCGCAGGCTCACGCGCCCGATCAAGCCCAGGCGCCCGTGCGAGCCACAGAAGAGCTTGGCGAGGTCGTACCCAGCGACGTTCTTCACCACCTTGCCGCCGGCGTTCGCGACGGTGCCGTCGCCGAGGACGACCGTCACTCCGAGGACAAGGTCGCGCGCGCGCCCGTACCGATGGGCGCGCGGGCCGAAAAGGTCGCCGGCGACCGCTGCGCCGACCGTCGGGTCGCCGGGGGGGTCGAGGGCGAGCATCTGGCCGTGCTCGGCCAGGCGCTCGTTCAGCGTCGAGAGGCGCATGCCCGCCTCGACCGTGGCCGTGAGGTCGCCGGCCTCGTGCTCGAGCAGGCGGTTGAGGTAGCGCGTCGACACGACGAGGTCGCCGCCCGCGCGGTCGATGGACACGCGCCGGCCCTCGCGCGCAGCCTGCGCGAAGATCTCGGCAGCCTGGGCGATCGCGAGCGGCTCGGCCTCAAAGACGCTCGGCAAGCCCTGCCCTCTCGAGGGGGTGTGCCCGGTAGGGGCCCGGCACCTCGCCGCAAAGGCGCGGCGTCGGCAGAAGCTTGCCCGGGTTGGCGAGCCCTGCCGGGTCGAAGCCGAGCCGAAGGCGGCCCATCGTCGCGAGGTCGTCGGCACCGAACATACTGGGCATCGCGCAGGCCTTGTCGACCCCGATCCCGTGTTCGCCGGTCAGCGATCCTCCTGCGTCCATGCAGGCCTCGAGGATGGCCTCGGCGAGCACCTGGGCGCGCTCGGCCTGGCCCGGCTCACGGGCGTCGTAAAGAACGAGCGGGTGCAGGTTGCCGTCTCCCGCGTGGAAGACGTTGCCGACCCGGAGACCATGCTCACGCTCGAGCTCGGCAATGCGGCGAAGCACCTCGGGTAGACGCGTCCGCGGGACGACGCCGTCTTGCACGTAGTAGTCGTGGCTCACCCGGCCCATCGCCGCAAACGCCGATCTGCGCCCGAGCCAGAGGAGGGCTCGCTCGGCATCGTCGGCCGCCACGCGGATCTCCACGGCCCCGGCCGCGAGACACAGCTGCTCGACTGCCGCAAGATCCTGCTCGACCTGCATCGTCAGCCCATCGAGCTCGACGATCAGGACGGCGGCGACATCCGGGTAGCCTGGGTGGACGGCCGCCTCCGCAGCCTCGATCGTGAGTCGGTCCATCATCTCGATCGCCGCGGGGAGGATGCGGGCGGCGATCACCCCCGAAACGGCCGCGCCCGCTTGGTCGGTGGAGTCGAAGCCGGCGAGAAGCGTTCGCACGGCCTCCGGCCGCCGGAGGACGCGGACCACGACCTCCGTGGCGATGCCCAGCGTCCCCTCGGAGCCGATGAAGGCGCCGAGCAGGTCGGGCCCTGGGTCGCCCGCGCGGAGCCTGACGAGCTCGCCGTCCGCGAGGACGACCTCAGCCTCGAGCACATGGTGGACGGTGAAACCGTGCTTGAGGCAGTGGGCTCCTCCCGAGTTCTCGGCGACGTTGCCCCCGATCGTGCAGACCTGCTGGCTGGAGGGGTCGGGAGCGTAGAAGAATCCGTGGCGGGCGACGGCCTCCGTGATAGCGAGGTTGGTGACGCCCGGCTGAACGGTGACGCGCGCGCTTTCCAGGTCGACCCCGAGGATGCGATCCAGGCGCGCGAGTGAGATGACAATTCCCTCGGCGACGGGCAGGGCGCCGCCTGAAAGGCCCGTTCCCGCTCCGCGGGCGACGAAGGGGATGCCGTCGCGCGCGCAGAGACGAACGACGGCCTGAACCTCCGCCGTGCTCGCCGGAAGAGCGACCAGCCCGGGGACGACCCGGTGGCTCGTGAGCCCGTCGCACTCGTATGTACGAAGCTGGTCCGGCTCGGAGATCACCCCAGCGGCGCCGACCGCAGCCTCGACGTCGCTGACGAACTGCGCCCTCATGCCAAGCCCACCGGGATACGTTATCCATCCGCCATGGACGTCGTCTGTCTCGGAATCCTGGTGGCCGACGCCATCGCCCGCCCGGTGGAGGAGCTTCCCGACCGCGGCTCGCTGGGACTTGTCGACGAGATCTCGCTCCACGGGGGCGGCTGCGCGCTCAACACGGCCAGCGCCCTCGTCCGGCTCGGTCTCTCGGCCGGGGTTGTCGGCAAGGTCGGCGACGATGACCTCGGCGCCTTCGTCCTCTCTCTCCTCGACGCGCGCGGTATCGATCGCCGCGGCGTCCTGACCGATCCGGCCGTCGCCACCTCGGCCAGCGTCGTGCTCGTGGACTCCTCCGGCGAGCGGACGTTTCTCCACCTCCCGGGCGCGAGCAGGTCCGTGCGGGCCGAAGAGCTCGACCGCTCGCAGCTCTTTTCGGGGCGAGTCCTTCATCTCGCGGGCGCGCTCGTCCTGGAGGCGCTCGACGGTGAGCCCGCAGCGGACCTCCTGGCGGAGGCGAGGTCGCGTGGGCTCGTGACCAGTCTCGACACGGTCTGGGATGCGACGGGACGCTGGGAGCGTGTTCATGCCGCGCTGCCGCACGTCGACCTTTTCGCGCCCAGCCTGCTCGAGGGCCGTGCGATCACGGGCGAGGAGGATCCCGCGGCGGTCGCCTCGTGGCTCCGGGAGCGGGGCGTCGGGGCAGTTGTGCTCAAGTGCGGCGCCTCCGGCTGCTACGCGTCCGGTGACGGCTTCGAGGGGGCTGTCCAGGCGTTCCCAGTAGCCGCAGTCGACGGTACCGGAGCCGGCGATGCGTTCGTCGCCGGGCTCCTCTACGGCCGCCTGGCGGGTTGGCAGCTCGAGCGCTCGGCGCGTTTCGCGAACGCCGTCGGCGCACTCGCCACGACTGCAATGGGCGCCGTAGAGGGTGTGCGAGGCCTCGAGGAGACGCTCGCCCTTGCGGGCCTCGCCGGCGGACGCTAGCCGGTGATGCGTCTTCACGTTGTAGACGACAATCGATCCGACGTCCTCCTCCAGCGCCGGTGGGCGGTCGCGTAGCCTCCTCGCGGTGCGACGACTGTTGCTCTACACTGGGGTCCTCGCGCTCGGGGCGCTCGCGCTCCGCGTCATGGTCGTGCCCGCCGAGGTCTGCCCTCCCGTAACTCCCGCGAACGCGCGCGGCGCCGTCGCCGAGGCGTCCGGGTGGCTCGAGCGCGGCGTGCGGCCCGGTGGGCTCTACACCTACGGCTACAACCGCAAGACCAACGCCGTCTCGGAGGACTACAACATCACGCGGCACGCGGGCGTGATGATGAGCCTCTACCAGTTCGCCGGGGAGACCGGCGACGAGAAGGCTCTGGCGACGGCCGAGCACGGGCTTTCCTTAGTACACGCGAACCTCCTGCGGAACGGCGACTGGACGGCGTTTGCCGAGCCCGGAGAGGACGCGCGCCTCGGCGCGAGCGGGCTCCTGGCGATCGCCCTGATCCAGCGCCGCCTCGCCACCGGGGACGACAGCGAGGACGACCTGATCCTCGGGCTCGCGCGCTTCCTCGCCTACCAGCAGCAAGCCGACGGCAGCGTCCTCGGGCGCTGGAGCCGGACAACCGAAAGTGCCGTCCCGGGCGAATACGCGACCTTCGGGACCGGCCAGGCGCTCTGGACGTTCGCGCTCCTGGACAAGCTCTTCCCGGGCGAAGGATGGGGGAACCGCGCGCAGCGGCTCGCGCGCTATGTGGCCACGCGCCGCGACGACGTCGAGGGCTACATGTTCACGTTCCCCGACCACTGGTCCGCCTACGCGCTCGCAGAGCTGGGCCCGAGCCGACTGGGCGAGCCGGAGATCGCGTATGCGCGCGAGCTCGCCGGGATCTTCGGCCTCAACTCCCGCCTCGAGTCGCAAAGCGGGCAGGGCGGCCTCAACCGCATCTTTCGCGGCGAGCCGGCCTCCGGCGCGGGCCTCGGTACGGTGACGGAAGGCCTGGCGGCGCTCTGGCGCCTGAGCGTCGCCGACCCTCGCCTCGCCGACCTGACGGACAACCTCTCAGCGCGCCTGCGCTGCACGGCCGGGCGGGCGGTCGAGCGCCAGATCGACGCCGTCGAGGCGGAC